>CAJXSB010000183.1 GCA_913060435.1 uncultured Desulfococcus sp. | reverse complement strand
GGCTTGGCGTAGATGGTGGCGAAGTGCGCGTCGGGAACCATCTCCCGGACCACGGCGGCAGTTTTTCCCGTATCGACCAGATCGTCCAGCAGGAGCCACCCCTCGCCGGACTCGGCGGCAGGCTTGAGGATCTCCACCGCCCCCTGCTCCTGCCAGGTATAGCTGGAGACGCACACGGTGTCCACCCGGTGGATGTCGAGCTCCCGGGCAATGATGGCCGCCGGCACCAGCCCCCCCCGGGTGATGGCGATAATGCCCTGCCATTTCCGGATCTCGAGCAGCCGCCATGAAAGGGCGCGCGCATCCCGGTGCAGCTGCTCCCAGGAAATGGGATATGTTTTCTGGTATCGCTTCTCCGCATCGGGCATCCGATGATCCTCCTTTGTCCAAACGCCCTCGAATACCTACTCCGAGGGCTCCACATTGACACCGAGCTGTGCCGGCGCCCGCTGGTCACGGCCCCGCCAGGACGAGAAGACCAGCACAAGAATGGTCAGGGCATATGGCAGCATCAGCAGGAGGGACGATGGAATATGGGTTCCCGTGGCCTGGAGCCGGAACTGAAACGCCATGACGCCTCCGAAAAAATAGGCCCCCACCACCGCCCTCCCCGGGTGCCAGAAGGCGAAAATCACGAGTGCAACGGCGATCCATCCCCGACCGGCCGTGAGCCCGCTGGTCCACAGGTGGGTGTAGGCAAGGGAGAGATAGGCCCCGCCCAGCCCCGATAGGAAACCGCCCACGAGGACGCCCGCCCAGCGAAAGCGCGAAACGTTGAGCCCGGCCGCCGCAGCCGCATGGGGGTACTCCCCGACGGAGCGAAGCCGCAGCCCCCAGCGGGTGTACCGAAAGAAAAACCACATCACCACCGGAATCCCGTAAGAGAAATAAACCAGCAGGTCATGGTGAAAAAGCACTACCCCCGCGCCCGGGATATCCGACAAAACGGGGAAGGGCACTGGGTCAAACCCCGGGGCGCTCTGCCCGATAAAGGGCGTTCCCATATAATCAGCCAGGCCGATGCCCAATATGGTCAAGGCCAGTCCGGAGACGACCTGATTGCCGTTGAAGCCGATGCATACGAGGCCGTGCACCGCCCCCAGCGCGGCACCAAAACATCCGCCGGCCAGGAAACCCAGCACCGGGCTCCCGGTCCATTTGGCCGTTAGAAACGCCGCAAAGGCGCCGACGATCATCATGCCTTCCACTCCCAAATTAAGGACGCCCGAGCGCTCCGTAAAGATCTCCCCCAGGGTGGCGTAGAGGATGGGCGTCCCCGACTGCACCGCGGCGGCCAGGAGCGGCACCAGCATATCCCACCAGCTCATCCGCGCCTCCCCGGCTTGAAGCGGTAGTAGATGAAGAAGGATGCCGCCAGCACCGTCAGGAGGATCATGCCTTCCATGATCTCCCCGAAGGCAGCGGGCACCTGCAGCTCCAGCTGCAGGTTCTCGACCCCCACCCGGAGGCCGGCGAGCAGGACGGCGGCGATACCGATATAGAGGGGGTTGAGCCGCGCCAGCCAGGCGACGACAATCGCCGTGTAGCCGTATCCGGCCATGATGCTCGGCTGGAGGCGGTTGAGGGTGGCCGACGCCTCGAGAAAGCCCGCCCAACCGGCGAGGCCGCCGCTCAGCACCATCACCAGGACCACCAGATTTTCATAGGGAAGGCGGGCATACCTGGCGGCCTGGATGCTTTCGCCGCTGGCCTTCAGCTCGAAGCCGAGCCGGGTGTATCGGAAGAAAATCCAGACCAGGACGCCACAGACCAGACAGAGCAGGAGCCCCCAGTTGACGCCGGTGCCCGCGATCTTCCCGATCACCGCGCTTTCGGGAAAGGTCGGGGTCATGGGGAATCCGAAGCTCGCCGGGTCCTTCCAGCGGCCGTAGACCAGGTAGTCCAGGAAGAAGATGGCGATGTAGTTCATCATCAGGGTGACGATGATCTCGTTGGCGCGCATGCGCAGCTTCAAAAACGCGGGGATGAGGCCCCAGAACGCGCCGGCGGCAAAGGCGCCCGTCATCATCAATGGAATCAGCAGAATTGCGGGAAGGAAGGAGAAATGGTAGACCATCCAGGTGGCGCCCACCGCGCCGAGGGCGAACTGTCCTTCGGCGCCGATATTCCAGATCTGGAGCCGGAATGCGATGGCCACCCCCAATGAGCAGAGGTAGATGGGAATCGCCTTGACGATGCAGTCTTCCCAGGCATAGCGCGAGCCGAACGCGCCCTGGAAAAGCAGCGTCAGGCCCGACAGCGGCGACTTGCCCTGGATCATCAACAGGGTCGCGCTGACGCCCAGGGCAAAGACCACCGCTCCGGATATGACAAGGCAGGAAGCCCACCCCAGGGGCTCCTGCCGCTTGACGATCCGAAATGCATGCATGATCTGAGCTACTGCGTCGACCCGACGACACCCTGAACGAACCAGTCCATCCCCAGGAGTTCGGCATCCGTTGCCGACTTGCCTTCAGGGATCCGGACGGCGCCGCTCTGGTCCTGGATCTCTCCGGTGAAGGGCTCGAAGCTCCCATCGACAAGCGCCGCCTTTTTGGCCGCCACTTCCGCCCGGGCTGCCTCCGGCACCGCGTCGTTGATGGGGCTGATGTCGACGATCCCCTTGTCCATCCCGTACCAGTAGGCGCCGGTTTTCCACGTGCCGTTTTTCACCGCGTCCGCCATCTCCTGATAGAAGGGCCCCCAGTTCCACACCGCGGCCACGAGATGGGCCTTGGGTGCGAACGCGCTCATGTCGCTGTTGTAGCCGATGGAGTAGACGCCCCTTTCCTGGGCGGCCTCCTGGGGACCGGGGGAGTCCTGGTGCTGGGCGATAACGTCGGCGCCGGCGTCCAGGAGGCTCTTGGCCGCCTCCTTTTCGGTGGCGGGGTCATACCATGTCTTGGTCCAGACCACCCGCACCGTGACGTCGGGGTTGACCGCCTGGGCGCCCAGGGTGAAGGCGTTGATGCCCCGGATGACCTCGGGAATGGGAAACGCCGCCACGTACCCCAGGGTATTGCTCTTGGTCATGCGGCCCGCCACCATGCCCGTCAGGTAGCGCGCCTGGTAGATCCGGCCGAAATAGTTGCCCATGTTGGGTGCGGTCTTGAAGCCGGAGCAGTGCATGAATACGGTGTCGGGAAACTTTGCCGCCACCTTGAGCATGGGATCCATATAGCCATAGCTGGTGGCGAAAATGAGGTCGAAATTTTTCCGGGCCATGTTGAGGATGACCCGCTCGGAATCGGGGCCTTCGGGGACGGCCTCCACAAACGCAGTGGTGACCCCGTCCTTGCCGTCAATGGCTTTTCGACCCAGATCGTGGGCATAGGAGTAGCCCGCATCCCCCACGGGCGAGACATAGACGAACCCGACCTTGATCTCCTTGTCGGCGGCCATGGCCGGCCCCAGGCAGAGGCTCAGCACCAGCAGCGCCATCATCATTCGTTTCATCATTTTCATGTATCCTTGCCTTGTTATGGGTTAACAATTCCTGTGTGCTTCCACACCGGCCCGGCCGGCGCTCAGGCGCAGCATTTTTTATACTTTTTTCCGCTTCCGCAGGGACAAGGGTCGTTCCGCCCCACCTTGGGGCCGCTCCGGACAAACTGCTCGATCCGGGGGGCATCGCCGTCGAAAAAATACCACCGGCCCTCTTTTTTTCGAAACTTGGCCAGCTCATGGTGCTTCCGCCGCCGGCCCTTCTCCGTATAATCCGCCTTGAATTCGACGGCCCCCTCCTCGTCCCCGGCACCGCCGGCCTCGCTGCCAACGATTTCCAGTTGGTGCCATTCGGTGTTTCGGGCCCATTTTTCCACGGTTTTTTGGCTGTCCGGATCCTGTTGTTCGGGATGGGTCGTATCGAGGATATAGTCGACGATCTTCTTGGCATAGGCGCTGTAGCGCGACCGCAGCAGCGCCTCCGCGGTTTCCGCGCGCTTCTCGCCGGTAATCAGCGGTTCACAGCAAACGGTATAGTCGAGGCCTGATCCGCAGGGGCATGTCTCCATATTCGGCTCCTTTCTGATAGTCTTCCGGGGCGGCGTCCCCCAGGGGGACCCGCAGCATCCCGCGGGCGGACTCCGGCGTTTCACCATCCGGGCCATTCCGTGGGGATGAGGGCCTATAACAATATCCTGCACAATTGTAAAGGAACCTCATCTCCCCCGCCTCGGGCATGCCTATTTGACGACCCGGAGCACCCGGTCCGATCCCTGGAGGGCCTTCCAGAGAGCCCGGACAATGACCCGCGAGGGATCCTCCTCGGCTCCGCCCGACCGGGCGCGGCAGTCCTGGACCAGCGGCTGGTTTCCCTGCCAGAGCCGGAACTCATTTTTGACATAGGCCCCGAGGGAGGGCATGAGGGCATCGAGGCGCTCCACCGGCATGTTGGCGATGCGCGAGCGGTCCTGGAAGCTGAGGGACGACTGCAGCGCAGCGACGGCCTCGTCTACGGTTTCGGGGATCCGAACGAAGTCCTGAAGCCGCCGGTCGGCGCGCGTGGCCTCCTCCGCAGGTCCCCCCTCGTATCGGCGTGGGTCGATGATCATCAGCTGGAAGAGGGCCTCAAAAATCCCCGAGGCCTTGCGGTAGATGTCCGCGTCACTGCCGGGCTGCGTCCCCGTGACGTTGAGCACCTTTATCTCATTTTCCTGGATCCACGATTCAGCGCTCTTGGCCGCCTCGAAGGCCCCGATCCGGTCCAGGTCCAGCACCAGGACCGGGCGGTGGTGGCGCTCCGCGAGACGAAGATGCAGTGCCGCGTTTCCGGTCACCTCCCCGCGGGCGACCACCAGCACCCCGTCCGCACTCTGCACATTCTGCTCCGTCGCCTGAACATGGTTGGCACCCTCGAGGACCACCATCCGATAGGTCTTGGCCAGTGCATCGTCCTCCTTGGCCCGCCAGTCCGGGATCCATCCGCCGCAATCGATCATGAATTTCAGGGCCGCATCCAATGCCGCCCGCTCGACCCCCGCCTGTCCGCCGGAAATTACCTTAATAATCATGCCGGATCGTCACCCCTCCGCCTTTGTCGTTTTTCCTTCGCCGCCCTCCGCAGGACGATGGAAACGGCTCTCCCTGACGCTGTGCAACATAAATGTAATACATTAAGATGATTCAGGTACAAAATCAAACGATTATTTATGAACTTCACTTTCGGGTTACATTCACGCGATGGGTAAAGCTGGTCTCCGGATCCGGTTTCCGCCCCCGGCCGCCGACTCTCTTATTGCAATCTCCGCCGATCCGTTGTATCTGGTGTTTTTTAAATAATTGCTTAAAAATTGGGGCGATAGGCAAAGCATCCGCCATAACGCCCAGGCAACAAAGGAGATCGCAATGAAGATAGACCACTCGCTGAAACTCTTCGAAGAGGCCAAGGATCTGATCCCCGGCGGGGTGAACAGCCCCGTGCGCGCCTGCAAGTCGGTGGGCTGCGCCCCCCTGTTCATCGAGCGGGCCCAGGGCAGCCGCATCTTTGACGTGGACGGAAACGCCTACATCGACTATGTGGGGTCCTGGGGCCCCATGATTCTGGGCCACCGCCATCCGGAGGTCATCAAGCTGATCGAATTCGAGCTGAGCCAGGGCACCAGCTTCGGCGCGCCCACCGTCCTCGAGGTCCGGCTGGCGGAGATGGTAAGGGATGCCGTGCCGTCCATCGAGATGGTCCGGATGGTCAACTCCGGCACCGAAGCGACCATGAGCGCCATCCGCCTGGCCCGCGCATTCACGGGAAGGGACGCCATCGTCAAATTCGACGGCTGCTACCACGGCCACGCCGACGCCCTGCTGGTGGAGGCCGGCTCCGGCGTCGCCACCCTGGGCATTCCCGGCAGCCCGGGCATTCCCCAGTCCTTCGTCTCCCAGACCATCTCCCTGCCCTACAACGACATCGCGGCGTTCCAATCCCTGATGGACGCCCGCGGGGACGAAATCGCCTGCATCATCGTCGAGCCGGTGGCCGGCAACATGGGCTGCGTCCCCCCGGTTGACGGCTTCCTCGAGACCCTCCGAAGCGAGACGGAAAAGCATGGAACGGTGCTGATCTTCGACGAGGTGATGACGGGGTTCCGCGTGGCCTACGGCGGGGCCCAGGCCCTCTACGGCATCACGCCGGACCTGACCTGCCTCGCCAAGATCATCGGCGGCGGGCTCCCGGTGGGCGCTTATGGCGGGCGGCGGGAGATCATGGAGCGGGTCGCTCCCATGGGCCCCATGTACCAGGCCGGAACCCTCTCGGGCAACCCCCTGGCCATGGCCGCTGGGGTCGCCACCCTCAAACAGCTCCAGGAGCCGGGCGTCTATGAAGCCCTCGAAAAGATGTCGAACCGGCTGGCCGTGGGGCTCCAGGGTGCGGCGACCGTTGCCGGCCTCCCCGTCACCTTCACCCGGGTCGGCTCCATGCTCGGCATGTTCTTTACGGACCGGCCGGTCGCCTGCTTCGACGACGCCAAGACCTCGGACCTGAAGATGTTCGCCGCCTACTACAATGCCATGCTCGAGCGGGGAGTCTACCTGGCGCCCTCCCAGTTCGAGGCCGCGTTCGTCTCGTCGGCCCACACCCAGGAGGATATCGATGAAACCGTCCGGGCGGCGGCCGACGTGTTCAAGACCCTCGGCGACGACTGCGAGTGTTAGGCGTCCTGGAAAACCGAAAGGATCTCCGGCAGGACCCGGCTGCAGGTATCCTTGACGGCGAACCCGCCATCGCGGACGGCCAGGGCGGCAAAGGGGTTGACATCGATGTTGATGTCGACGATGACGGCGCCGTGACGCCGGCTGACCTCCCAGGCCACCTTGTTGGGGAGATTGGTCATCCCGGAGGTTCCCGCGACGATGAGCAGGTCGGTCTTGCGGGCGACCTCGAGGGTCGAGGTGAGCCGGTAGAAAGGCTCGTCGTAGACCTCGTCGAACCAGAGTACGTGGGGACGGGCAAGCCCCCCGCATTCGGGGCAGCGCAGGAGCGCCGTCTCCGCCGGGGTGAGATCCCTGTCGCGAACCCAGTCATCGAGGTCCGGCGGGACCGGAACCAGGCGCTGGGAGCACTCCTCGGCGCATCGCATCCGGAAGACGTTGCCGTGGATCTGGAAGGTCCTCTCCGGCGAGCTGCCGGCGCGGATGTGGAGGTTGTCGACGTTCTGGGTGATGAGATGAAAGCGGTCGCCGAAAAGCCGCTCCATCTCCGCCAGCGCCTGATGCCCCGGGTTGGGCTCGGCTGCGGCGCAGACCGAACGCCGGTAGAGATACCATTTCCAGACCTCGTAGGGCTGCTTCAGAAACATGCGCCGGGTGGCCATCTCCTGGGGCTGGTAGGCCTCGGAGCCGACGGTCCAGTAGCCTTCGGGCCCCCGGAAGGTAGGGATGCCGCTTTCTGCCGAAACGCCTGCGCCGGTGAGCACTGTGATGAACTTCCGGGAATGGACGGACGCGGTCAGGAGTTTTTCGAGGGAGGGGTCCATGAAATGCATCTCCGATCATCATGTGTTGAAGGATGTGTTGCCGGGCGCCGGCGGATGACGGCGTGTCGGCGGTCTTTGCCGTGATCGATATCTTATAATGCCCGAACTATCAGAAATCAGAGAAAGTGACAAGTCATGGATGTAAGCCGCAACCGGATTCCCGCCCGGGTGGAGACGATCCACCTCATTGCCGTCTGCGGCACGGGCATGGGGGCGCTGGCCGGAATGCTCAAAGACCTGGGATACCGGGTCACCGGGTCCGACCACGGGGTCTACCCGCCCATGAGCGACTTCCTGGCGAAGAAGGAGATCCCGGTGGCGGAAGGATTCTCGCCGGAAAACCTGGCCCATCGCCCGGACCTCGTCGTCGTGGGAAACGCCGTCACGCGGCACAACCCGGAGGCCGAGGCCCTGTCCTCCATGGGGCTGGCCTACTGCTCCATGCCCCAGGCCGTCAACCATTTCGTGGTCCGGGAAAAAGAGGTCCTCATGGCCGTGGGCACCCACGGCAAGACCACGACCGCCTCGATCCTGGCCTGGATCCTTCACCACGCGGGCCTCGACCCCTCGTTTTTCATCGGCGGCATCGTGCGGGATTTCCAGAGCAACTACCGGCTGGGGGACGGCCCGTACATGGTCATCGAGGGGGATGAATACGATACGGCCTTTTTTGACAAAGGGCCGAAGTTTCTGCATTATCATCCCAAAATCGCCATCCTCACCAGCGTGGAGTTCGACCATGCGGACATCTTTCGGGATCTGGCCCATATCCAGGAGGCCTTTGACCGGTTTATCCACCGGATGGGGCCTTCGAGCACCCTGATCCCCTTCGACGGCGACCCCTGCGCCGCCGGGCTGGCCCGGGGCCGGCAGTGCCGGATCTCACCCTACGGCTTTCGTCCAGACTCTCCCTGGCGGCTGGACCGGATCGAGGCCGCCCCCCCCTGGACCCGCTTCGAGGTCCTCCGGGAGGGAGAGCGCTTCGGCGCCTTCCAAACCCGGCTCATGGGCCGCCACAATCTCGGAAACACCCTCGCCTGCATCGCGGCAGCCCACAGCCTCGGGATCTCCCCGGAAGCCATGGCGGGGGCCCTGGAAAGCTTCCAGGGCCCCCGGCGGCGCCAGGAGGTGCGCGGCGTGACGCGGGGGGTGACCGTCATCGACGACTTCGCCCACCACCCCACGGCGGTGCGGGAGACGATCCAGGCGGTCCGGTCATTCTACCCCGAAGGACGCCTGGTCGCCGTGTTCGAACCCCGCACCAACACCAGCATGCGCAGGGTCTTCCAATCGGTCTACCCGCGGGTCTTCGACGGCGCCGACCAGGTCCTGATCCGGG
>CAJXSB010000182.1 GCA_913060435.1 uncultured Desulfococcus sp. | reverse complement strand
CAGGCCGCCGGTCATATTATCCGTTCCCGTCGTCGGGTGTTGCTTCGGCGGACCGTCACCCTTCTCCGGGGGATCGGTCACCTGGACCAGCTTCTCGAGTTCATCAAATTCCTCCAGCAGCTCGAGGTTCTCGAGCAGATCGAGGTTCTGCACCAACGCCTGCTCCTCCATGCCGGGTCCAGCGGCGGTCCGGGACGGCTCCCCGGCATTCCGCCACACCTGGAATCCGCCGGCGACGGCCAGGATCAGACAGGCGGCGGCCGCCGCCATGCGACCCCATCCCGGCAGCGCTCCGAAACGCCTCGGGAGGCGCCGGGGTCCCCGCTGGGCCTTCGATGGAAGGTGTTGCATGATGCCCCTGGTCAGCCGTGCGGACTCGTCCGCCGTCAGCGCCAGGGCCGGGGCCGGATGGAGGGCAGACGCCCTGCCGATGAATTGCTGAAGCGCCTCCCGCTCCCGCCGGCAGGCAGGGCAGGCGGAAAGGTGCCGCATCAGCTCGCTTCGGTCCGCGGGGGCCAGCTCGCCATGGGCATCCAGCATTAACCATTTCTGGTATTCGACGCAAGGTTTCATCATTCGACTCCCTTATCCTCACCCCACGCGCTCAGGGCCACCCGGAGGGCCCGGGTCGCCCGAAAGAGATGGGTCTTGACCGTTCCCTGGGCAGACCCCATGATCCCCGCGATCTCCGAGAGGGCCATCCCATGAAACACCTTGAGCTGAAATACGGTTCGCTGCTTCTCGGGGAGTGCCGCCAGGGCTCTCTCCAGGTCCCGGGCCAGGGCGCTTCCCCGGGCGGCCGCCAGGGGGTCCCCGGCGCCGTCTGCAGCGGGGAAATCCTCGATGGCGGGCTCCGCATCGTCACCGCCGCGCTGCCGCGGGCGCCGTCCGGGGAATAGCCTTGCCCAGCGCCTGCGCTTTCTTCGACCATCCAGGCAGGTGTTGACGAGAATTCGATAGAACCAGGTGTAGAAGGAGGATTTGCCCTGAAACGAACCGATGTTCCCCAGCACCTTGACAAAGGCCTCCTGGGTGTGGTCCAGGGCGGCCTCCCGGTCGCCGTCACAGAGGCTGAAGGCGATGGAGAAGGCCTTCTGCTGGTAGCGCCGGATCAATTCCTCGGCTGCCGCAGCATTGCCCTCACGGATGCGGAGCACCAGGGCTTCATCCGCAGCCGTCGGGGCATCCGCCTCGCCGGCAGACGCCAGGCACTCGGGGGTTATGGTATTTGCGGTTGCGCGCATGTCGAAAGGCCGCTCGAACCACCGCGCCCGCAGACACCGGGCGCGGCGGACGTGCATCAGTGGTGAAAACCGTACCGGGCGCCCTTGCGGGCATCGCGGGGCCGGTTCGTTCGGGCGTGATGGATCAGCCGATCATGGCGGTGGAGCATCCGGTTGAGCCGGCGCCGCTCGTGCCGGGTCATGCGGCCGTCGGCCAGGGCCCGGGTCCGCGCCTTTTCGATCCGGCGCTGCGCCCCGAGAATGCGGGCATATTCTCTCCGGCTGATCTCTCCCTGCTGAATGCCCCGGTAGATGCGCTCGTGCTGCTGGTGGACCCGATGCCGGTAAGGGGTTTTCCCCCAGGCGGATCCGGCGGCAAGGAAGATCGCCACGGTGGCCGCGCCCACGGCGACCCATTGTTTCGACGGTTTCATGCTGCCTCCTTTCGTGCGGTTTTACATGGTTGGACGCACGGAGGCACGAAAGGGTTTACAACGAACTAGTCCGCCTCGTCCGTCACCCGCACCCCTTCCATCAGCAGCCACATGAAATCGCCGAGGGGCTCATTTTCCTGGTGTTCCTCTGGAAGCACCGGCTTGAACTTGAACCTTCCCTCCGTTTCCTGGAGGATCTCAAAGAACGCGCTCGTCCCCTCACGCTGGTCATAGGTCGCGTGGACGATCTCCCCGTCCCGGAAATAGACCCGGGCGCTCCCCCGGGGCAGGTCCATGTCGATCACACCGGTTTTCTGATTGCTGTTCAGGGATTGAAAGATCTCGGCCGGCAGCATCTCGCTCAGCATGCCCGTCATGCCGGAGGAGATCTCCTCCGCCCGGGCGGTGTTCGTAAATGAGAGGCGCTTGACCAGGAGGCGGGAGAAGTACATCTGGAACGACGGAAACTTGTTTAGAATCTGCTTGAAGTCCGAGCGGCCGATGAAGAGGATTCTCGCGGCCTCGACCACCCGGATGGTGGCCCCGACCGGGTTCCCGCTCAGGAGGCTCATTTCACCAAAAACCTCGCCGGGGCCGAGGGTAGCGATGCTGATGTTGTTCTCCTCGAGCACCTCCACCCGGCCGGACACGATGATGAAGAGGTAGCGCCCCGGCTCCCCCTTCCGGATGACGATCTCATTCTCCCCGAATTTTTTCAGCTTCAGCAGCGCAATGATCTGCTCGATCTCCGGCTTCTCCAGCGCCTCAAAAATCTCGAATTTTTTTAATTTGTTGACGATTGCCGCCATGTCGTTTGTCTTTTTCTTCGGCAGGAGTGTACGGGTGAAGAGATTGACACGGCAGTCGAGTCGGATGCAGCCGGTGCAGCCGCTGCAGTAGAAGGTGCGCTGTGGATTGCCCTGGGCGCCGTCCCGGAACTGTCGGACGAGGTCGTCGACCAGGATGAGACAGACCGGCTTTTCCGGCGGGTGATCCAGGGTGATACCGGAGACCTGAAAGGTATCATCCTCGCTGTAGATGGGGCAGCCCTTGTCCTCTATGATGGTAACATGCACCTCGGGTAGCTTCATATCTCACCTTGACTTCCAATCTATGGCCCAGCAGGATTGCCGCCAAAATCATCCCTCAGGACGTCTATATCCGGTCAAAGACCTGTTGTCAAAAGAAAGATAGTCTGGTAGAAAGGCGCGACTTTTGACGGAAAACAGAAACACAGCAAACGGAAATCGCCGGCCGGAACGGAACCCTCCGGAACAGAATTCACCGAAACAGAATTCCATGGACCCCCGCACGATTCGATCCAACACACTCCTGATGCTCACGGCGATGATCTGGGGCTTTGCCTTTGTGGCCCAGCGCATCGGCATGGACCATATCGGCCCGTTCTTCTTCAACGGCATCCGGTTCGCCCTGGGCGGCCTCTCCCTCATCCCCGTGATGCTCCTCACCGGACGTCCCCACCGCGACGAGCCGAGCGCGCCGCCCGGATCGGGGTCGAAGACCCTTGCAGCCGGGGGAATCCTGGCCGGAGCGGCCCTCTTTGCCGGCGCCTCCCTGCAGCAAGTGGGTCTCCTCTACACCACCGCCGGGAAAGCCGGGTTCATCACCGGGCTCTACGTCGTTCTCGTCCCCATCATCGGCCTCTTCTGGAGACAGCGCAGCGACGCCGGCACCTGGCTGGGAGCGCTGCTGGCGGCGACCGGTCTCTATTTTTTAAGCGTTACCGAGGCGTTCACCATCTCGTTCGGGGACTTCCTGGAACTTATGGGGGCGTTCATCTGGGCCGGCCATGTGCTGCTCATCGGTTGGTTCTCGCCGAAGATCAGTGCCATACGCCTTTCGTTCCTCCAGTTCATGGTCTGCTCGGCCCTGAGCCTCACGACGGCGGCTTTCACCGAGACGGTCACCCTTGCGGGTCTCTGGGGAGCGATGCCGGCCATCCTCTACGGGGGGATCGGATCGGTGGGCATCGCCTACACCCTTCAGGTGGTGGCCCAGAGGCACGCCCGGGCCTCCCATGCCGCCATCATCCTCTGCATGGAATCCCCTTTTGCGGCGCTGGGCGGGTGGCTGATGCTGGACGAGACGATGACGGGCCGCGCCCTCTTCGGCTGCAGCCTCATGCTGATGGGGATGCTCGCCTCCCAGCTCTATCCGCAGATATTTCACCGCGCCGCCGGGCGGAGATCCGGCGCCTGAACCGCCGCCCGTCCCCGCCGATTGTCATCCCGCCGCTCCCAGGGCCCGGGTCACCTCCGGGATAATCTCGAAGAGGTCCCCGACAATGTAATAATCGCATTTGCCGATAATCGCGGCGCCCGGGTCCTTGTTGACGGCGATGATCATCTCCGACGATTTCATGCCTGCAAAATGCTGAACCGATCCGGAGATCCCGCAGGCGATGTAGACCTTGGGGTTGACCTTGGACCCGGTCTGGCCGACCTGGAAGGTGTAGGGAACCCACCCCTCGTCCACGGCGACCCTGGAGGCGCCCACAGCGGCCCCCATGGCCCTTGCACAGTCCTGAAGCAGCTTGAAGTTCTCCCCGCTTTTCATGCCCCGTCCCCCCGCGATAATGATATCGGCTTCGGCCAGATCGACGGTGCCGGCCTCGCCGGGTCGGGTGGATAGGACCTCGATCCCCGAGGCGGTCGGTTCGACGGCGGAAAAGGCATGCACCTCGGCGGCTGCCGCCCGGGGCGCCGGGGAGACGGCCCCCGCCCGGATGCCGTAGATATGGTGACGACCCGTGAGCTGGATTTCAGCCATCGCCTTGCCCGAATACTGGGTGGTCCGGGCCACGTTCCGGTCCAGGTCGACGCCCACGCAGTCCATCACCAGCGGCGCATCGAGCACGGCGGCGATGCGGGGGAGCAGGTCCCGGCCCTGGGGGCTCGTCAGCCCCATCAACGTCTCGATGCCGCAGGCGTTCATGGCCTGGACAACGGCATCCGCCCACCCGTCGGGGTGCCAGGCCCCTCCCCCGGCGGTGATGTCGACCACTGCCGATACGCCGTAGGCGGAAAGCCGCTCCCGGCATGCCGCGGCGTCGGCGTTCACCACCAGCGCGAACAGCTCGTGTCCGTCACCCTGGGCCATGGTGACCATCCCGTCGTTGGCAGGTTTGATCTCATCGTCCTTGAATTCAATGAAAAGCCCGATTTTTTTCATGGCGTCATCCCATTTTATTGATGTCGTATGGTTTCTTCGGCGCCGGTGCCCTCCGGGAGCCGGCTTCCCGGCCTACAGGACCTTGGCCTCTTCTTTCAGGATGCGGACCAGTTCGCGTGCGGCCGCTGCCGCATCCCCGGCGATCTCCCTGGGCTCCCGGTTTTCAGCGACCGGCGCCAGGGAGAGGATCTCCGTTTTCCCGCCCGGCGAGGATACGTCCAGATCGGCCAGGTCGATCTTTTTGACCTCCCGCTTGCGGGCCTTGATGATGTCCGGCAGGGTCGGATACCGGGGGGTGTTGAGCCCCCTGCCGGCGCCGATGACGCAGGGCAGGGTCAGGCGCAGGATATCCCGCGAGCCCGCCTCCTTCTCGGATTCCACCACGGCGCCGTCCGCCTCCAGGGAGATCTTCACGGCATTGGTCGCCGCCGGCATGCCGAAATAACGGGCCAGGCGGAACATGGTCTGCATGCCCTCGGCGTCGATGGACTCCTTGCCCGCAAGAATGAGGTGCGGCGTTCCGTCCGCTTCGATGGCCGCCTGGAGGGCCCGGGCCGTGAGCATGCTGTCAATCTGCCGGTCGGCGACGACCAGGATGCTGCGGTCGGCCCCCATGGCCATGGCCGACCGCAGGGTGTTTTCGGCGGCCGGGCCTGCCACGCAGACGGCGACCACCTCGGCGTCGGGAAGCTGGCTCCGAAGCCCGGCCGCCTCGGTGATGGCGTGTTCGTCATAGGGATTCATCAGGAAGGTGATGTTCTCTTCGATCCGGCTGCCGTCCCGAATGGTGATGGTGGCCGCCGAATCGGGGACATGCTTGACACAGACATAGATTTTCATGAAACCCACCCCGTTGGTTCAGATGTTTTCCGCCCCGCGGCATACCCGGCAGCACCGCCGGAAACGGCGGCGCTGCCCGAACAGGGCAACATGATGCAAAAAGGGCCTGTAAAAACAGGCCCTTTTTAAATTCAACTTCCGTTACTTGTCAAGTGGATCTGCAGGAGATCACCCGTTGACCGAGAAGCTGGAGTCATAGTTGATCTCGCGCTTGCGGGAGAAGAAGCCCACATCCAGGACCCGGCCGGTGTAGCGCATCTTGAACTGGAACGGCGTCTTGTCGTGGTCGAGGCCCTGCTTCTCGCCGGCGTCGATGAGATCGGCCATCATGGCGCCGACCACCGGGGCGTTCTTGTACTGGTTGCCGGAGGTGCCGATGGCCATGTAGAAGCCGTCCAGGTCCGATTTGTCGTAGACGGGAATCCAGTCGTCGGAGCAGTCGTAAAGGTCGCAGACGCCCTTGGGCTGGTTGGGAACCTGGAGGCTGGGAATCCTTCTGGCCAGGCGGTAGCACTGGGCCTTCCACTGGGCATCGGTCAGCTGGTTGTCGCGGCCCGGGCCGCCCTTGCCGGCATAGAATTCATCCGGGTCGACCCATTCCTGGGGGTCGCACTCGGGATCCTCGCTGCCGATGAGGAACATGTTGCCGACCTCGGGCCGATAGTAGCATCCGATATCGCCGTCGGACATGTGGTAGCCGTCGTTGAGGTAGTCGTAGCCGTCGGGCGACGGACAGTGCATGACCTCGTGGCGCAGGGCCTTGGTCTTGATGTTGCAGCCCTCCCAGACGCCGTCGGCCATCTGGTTGACCTTGAAGGAGTGGGGACCGCCCACGTTGACCACGATGGGGGCGTCGATCTGGGTGCCGTCTTTCAGGGTGACGCCCGCGACCCGGCCGTCCTGGCTCCGGATGTCGACCACCTCGGCATTGAACATGAACTCGGCGCCGTACTTTTCGGCGGCCCGCATGATGTTGTGGGCCGACAGGGCCGGGTCGTTCACATAGCCTCCCTCGGGGCAGAAGAGCGCGCCTTCGAGCATCTGGGCCGGATCATCGAAAAAGGACGGGTCCTCGGGCCGCTTGACCGGCCAGAACTCGTGCATGTCGACCACCGGGACCATCTTCAGCACCTCTTCGTTGGACATCTCCTTGTAGTCGACCCCAACGGCGTCGTAGTGCTTCTTGACCTTGCGCCAGTCATGGCCCTGGGATTTGATCAGGAGGGAGCCGGTCTTCATGAACTTGGCCAGACCCTTTTCATCCTCGACGTTCTCCAGGTAGTTCTCCCAGTCGTTCCAGTACTTGAACCCCTCGTAGGCAAAGGCCACGCCGTCCTCGGTGGAGTAGTGGGCCCGGACGATGGCGCAGGAGCCGGCGGTGGATCCCTCTCCGGCATCGGGCAGCTTATCCACGTTGAGGGTCTTGTACCCTTTTTTGGCCAGTTCGTAAGCGATGGGGGTGCCGATGACACCCGCGCCGATGATGATGGCGTCATACTTTTTGCTCATTTCGTTTACTCCTTTTAGAATTGCTTGAATTAAAGAGCGTCAATCGCGCCGGGACGCGCACCGCGGCGCGGCCCCGGCTGCACTGCACCACTAACCGGCCAGGCTCCCCACCCAGTCGGCAAACCGCTTTTCACCGGCGGGCCGGAGCCCGAACTCGGCGCCGGCCTCCATGACGGCGTGGACCATGGCGTGGCCGTACCCCCGGGAGCAGGTGAAGAGGATGCCGCCGTCGCCGTCGGCGGTCTTCTCCAGGGCGACGAGCTGGCAGGGAACATGGGAGAAGGGGCCCTGCAGGAGAAACGGCGTCGTCTTTCCGGGATCGAGAAAATCGAGGGCCGAGAGCTTCTCCACGATGAAGAAGGCCTTGGGTCCGAAGAGCGCCAGGAAGACCGTCGCCTCGGAGACATCGGTGTAGGCCGGATCCTCCGGCATCGGCGCCCCTGCCTCGGTGAGCTGCCATACCGCCGCCTGGGTGCGGTTCATGCGGTTGATCAGCACGCCGTTCTCCAGGGTGCACTGCCCCGGCATCTCCGGCACCGGAATATCGAAGGGGCGGAAGTCGGCCAGGGTCGCGCTCTGGAGGTCCAGCCGGACCTTGTGGCTCAGGTCGACCAGATAGGGGCCGCTCCCCTCGTCATCGTACGCCAGGGCAACCTTCCAATAGTCCCGGACTTCGGTCTGGGTGGGCACCGCGTCAAATTGAACGGGTGATTTTCTTAATATATCCGCCATAATGGTTACCTCACATTTTCATCCGTTTGCCATCGGGATCATAGAACGGCATGGGGACGACCTTGGCATACAGGCGCTCGCCGTTGCATTCGTCTTCGAAAATTGCCAGCCGGGTGCCGATGGCCGCCAGCGGCGCTTCCACCAGGGCCATGCCCACGGCCTCGCCCGTGGTGAAGCTCTTGCGGGCCGTGCACACGTAACCCCGGATGCGCTCGTCCACGATGATCGCGCCGTCCCTGGGGGCCCGGTCGGCCTCTGCCATGCGGATGCCCACCAGCTTGAGGCGCCCGGGATCGTCTTCGGCCTGACGCAGGGCCACGGCCCCCACCGTGCGGGCCGCCTGCTTGGTGCGGTCCCAGAGAAAGCCGAGGCCCAGATCGAGCAGGTTGGTGCGCTGCTCGGATTCCTGCCCTAGGATGATGTGGCCCTTTTCCATGCGCAGCACGTTCTGGGCCTCGACGCCGAAGGTCCGAATGCCGAACGCCCGGCCGGCCTCTTCGAGCAGGGACCAGAGCGCCGGCATCCAGGACGCGGGCGCGTGCAGTTCGTAGGCCAGCTCCCCCACGAACCCCAGGCGCATGGCCCGCACCGGGATGCGCTCGGCGACGGTGAACTCCCGGTAGGCGGCGAAGGGGAAGGCTGCGTTGGACACGTCGGCATCCGCTACTTTTTCGAGCACCTTGCGGGCGTTGGGACCGGCCAGGTTGACGACACCCAGGGCGTCGGTGAGATTGACCAGGTGGAAGTCCCAGCCGTCGTAGCGGGTGTGGTAGCGGAGCCACTCCGCGGTGACACCGGCCCGGGCCGTGGAGGTGGTGACGTAGTAGTCGTTTTCGCCGGTCTTGACCACCACCCCGTCGTCGATGACGCAGCCGTCGTCGTTGCACATGGCCGAGTACTTGATGCGCCCT
>CAJXSB010000181.1 GCA_913060435.1 uncultured Desulfococcus sp. | reverse complement strand
CGATCTCGGGTCTGACGGTGCAGCCCCGGTCGCTGACAAAGGGGCAGGTCATGCCGGATCTATCCTCTGGCCCGGCTCGCATCCCGCTCCCGGGAGACCGGCGAGCTGAACGAGCACTATGCGCTGATGCAAGAGCCCCACCGCAAAGGCTTCCGGGGGCAAAAGCAGCAGACCGTTCGCGAATGGATTCATTCCCAGGGGCTTGCCGAATACAACGAGATGAACGACCTCATGATGGGGCTCATCGGGCTCAAGGTTCGCAGGCACCCCCAGCCCCTCGATATCCGCGAGCGGCACCTGTTTCATCTCGCCTGCTACGATCTGGACACATTCCGGAAACAGGTCTTCGAAAACGATCTCCTGAAGAATGCACCGCCGCCCCCCGGCCTGCTCAGCGCCGCGGAAACCGACGACACGGTGCTGCTTCGTCTCTCCCTGAACTGGCTTCAGCAGACGCTTTTCGGCGGCGGGGCATGAGCCTCGAGGGACGGGTGGCCCTGGTCCTCGGGGCCGTCAAGGGCATCGGCAAGGGCATCGGGCTCGCGCTGGCCGGCCAAGGCGCCAAGCTGGCCCTCACCCACTTCGACTGGGAGGAGAGCCTGCCGTCGATGCGGCGGGATTTTGCAGCCTCGGGCGCCGACCACCTGATTCTGCGTGCGAACCTCCTCGAGACGGAGCGCATCCAGGAGATGGTGGCGGCGGTGGTGGCCCGCTTCGGGCGGCTCGACATCCTCGTCAACAATATCGAACGGGGGGGGTGGCCGGTGGTTCACGGGGCCTACACCCGCGACCAGTGGGACCTGGAAATGGCGACCACCCTCCGTGCCAAGCAATGGGTCTTCCAATCGGCCCTCCCCCACCTCAAGGCCTCGGGCGACGGGGTCGTCGTCAACATCTCATCCATCGCGGGCATTGTCGGCAGATCGGGGCCGGCCGCATACATCTTCAATGAAGGATATTCCGCCGCCAACCGCGGCATCTCGCTGCTGACCGAGACCTGGGCGCGGCTGGGGGCCCCGGAGGTGCGGGTCAACGAAATCATGCTCGGAATATTCGACACCCGCCACGCGCGGGGGACCCGGGGCTGGGGGCTGCTCACCGAGGCCCAGCGGCAGGCCGTTGTCGACCACACCCTGCTGGGGCGGACGGGAGCGGTCGACGACGTGGTCCGGGCCGTCCTTTTCATCATCCGCGACGCCCCCTACATGACCGGCAGCATCCTCCGCATCGACGGGGGCTACCTCCTGGCCGGCGAAAAAACGGCCCCCATGCCGCCGGGGGTGGTGTGAGGGACCCCGCCCCGGCCGCTATTTCGGCCGGAAGCGGCTCGGCCGGACCCCGAAGAGGAAGAACGCGATCCATTCAAAGCCCAGCTTCAGGAGCGCCACGTCGCTTCTCCGGCATTTCCGTTGAACCTCGGGCCTGATCTTGTAGCGCTTCAGAAAGCTGCTTTTGAAGACGAACTCCCGAAACGCGTCGATGTTGTAGGCGGCCATGAAGGCCATCCTGGCCTTGGGGCCGTGGGGGCCTTCGCTGCCCCAGGGGTCCTGCTGGAAATGCCGCCTCACCTCGGCCCATGCCAGGGTCATCTCGTTGTGCAGCGCCGCTTCCTGGTCTTCGGCCCATGATGCGACCGTCCAGGTCTGCGCCTCGTACTGCCCCATGCAGAAGTCCGGCGGCCGGAAGAGGTGAATCCGTTCGGACTTTCCGGTCTTCTCATCGTAGAGGATCCCCTGCTCCACGGGAAAGGTCCGGCAGGTGTCCGGTCGGTCCGGATACACCGAACAGCCGGCATCGGTCAGGAAGGGGCAGGTTTTCTCCGCATTGTCGGACATGCGGAGGAGCACCTCGGGGAAATGGCTTCCCGGCCGGAGGACCACGTCCACAAACTCCTCCAGGAACCGGTCGGACGAGACATCCAGGTTCTTTCGAAGCCGGACCACGTCGTAGGGATAGAGAAACAGGTTGAGGTTCCGGCAGCAGCGGTTGAAGCAGGAGACCTTCGGGTGGCAGGCAAAGGAGAAGCGCTCCCCCTCCCCGAGGCGCCTGCCGGGGATCTCCGACAGCGTTTCCGGATCGATGTGCTTCATAATGCTGGCTCCTCGAACGTCACGATCATCTCCGCAACGGTCATTTTCAGTTTCGTGGAGAGGCCCGCAGCCTGTTTCAGCCCGCTCTCCAGCATCGCCATCTCCCGGTAGAACGGCGTCCGGTCGAACCGGAAATATTCGGCGCCCTCCGCCTGCTGCATGAATAGCGCACATCCCGGCCCCCGGGAGACGGGGCGCCCGGGAAGGTGCAGCTCATGAGCGACGCCGTGAAGGCGGCAGATCATGGGCCGGCGGGAATAGAGGCGGCAGCGCCCGCCCGTGTTCAGGGGGCACATGATCCGGATCTCTCCGCCCTCCTTTTCGGCCGCAGCCGTTTCCCGGATGACGGCATCGGCGAGGGCTCGCACCTCGGTCTGCGCATCCATCGGCATCGCGCGAAACCCTTCCCGGAGGTAGAGGTACTCCAGGTGGGTGTGGTGATGAAATCGCGTGAGGCAGCAGTTGTCGGTGCAGCCGTCGCACTGGAAACCGTAGTGCTCGGCCGCCGCCCGGTAGGCGGCGTCCATCTCGTCATACAGGCGCTTCAGGCGGTCGAGAAACGGCGCCGCATCCGCCATATTCAGGGTCATGGGGTATCCTTCTCCGCTCAAACGACGGGGCTGGGAAAGAAGAGTCTCGAGTAGAGGTTCATGGCATACCGGTCGGTCATGCTGGCGATGAAATCGCACACCACGCGCTCGTAGGGCTGGCCGTTGTTCATCAGGTTCTGCATCTCCAGGTTGACGAGCTCCCGCTCGAGCTGGGAGGAGTTCTCCAGGTAGAAGCTGTAGAGCTCCGACAGGATCTTCTTCGCCTTGATGAACTCCTTGTGAACCTTATAGGAGCGGTAGACATTGTCGTAGAGGAAGCGTCGCAGCTGGGCCATGGCCTCGTGCATTTCGTCGGTGGTGTTGAGCACCATCCGGCCGTCTTCCGGCCCGCTGGAAAAAATCAGGTCGCGCATCATGGCCGTTGCCCGCTCGGAATGGGTTCTCCCCATGACCCGGACGCAGAAGTCCGGGACCTGGCTTTCATGGATGACCCGGCTCCGGACGGCATCCTCCAGGTCGTGGTTGAGATATGCCATGATGTCCGCCATCCGAACGATCTGCCCCTCCACGGTGCAAGGGCTGTCCTCCGGGTTGTCCGGGAAGATCTTGCCGTAGCCCTTGGCGTGCTTGAGGATGCCGTCGCGCACCTCGTAGGTGAGGTTGAGACCCCGCCCCTGGTTCTCCAGGAGGTCCACCACCCGGAGGCTCTGCTCATTGTGGGCGAAGCTGTAGGAAAAAATCTCCTTGAGGGCCGTCTCGCCGCCGTGGCCGAAGGGCGTGTGGCCCAGATCATGGCCCAGGGCGATGGCCTCGGCCAGGTCTTCGTTCAGGTACATCGCCCGTGCGATGGTCCTGGCGATATGGGCCACCTCGAGGGTGTGGGTGAGACGGGTCCGGTACTGATCGCCCAGGGGGGAGAGAAAGACCTGGGTCTTGTATTTCATGCGTCGAAAGGCGTTGCTGAAGACGATGCGGTCGCGATCCAGCTGAAATGCCGTCCGGATGGAACGGAGAGGCTCCGGCCGCAGCCGCCCCCGGGTATTGGCGCTCAGGCATCCGTAGGGGGACATGAACCGCCGCTCCCGCTCTTCGAAATCTTCTCGAATAGACATCGTTTGCTCAATCCGTTGCAACCGTTTGTTCAATTCGTTGCAACCAATATAGTGGAACCTTTTTCTTTTTAAAAAAAGATTTTATTTTATTCACAGCCATATTAGATTGTAAAGGAATATTTAGACGCACGGACCGGTGCCGGCAGACGGCGTTGGATGACCGCTCATGCCGGGCGCGCCGTGCTGCAACGGAAGGGAGGGCGAAATGACAGGACACCACCTGATCCTCGGTGAACTGACCGACGTGGTTACGGGAGAGGTGCTGGAAGACAGCCATGACGAGCGGTACCGCCAGAAGATCGCCCGCATCCTTCTTACGGAAAAGGGCTTCTCTCAATCCGACATCACCCCCAGGATTCCCCTGACCGTCGCCGCCGGAGCGCGCCGGGGGAGGATCCGGGTCGAATACATGGCCGCCGTTGACGGCAGGGACGGCATGATGATCAAATACGGCCCGGGGTCGCTCATCACCCGTCACCGGCCCGCCCTGGCCATGGCAAGACTCCTGGCCGGCCGCCAGATCCCCGTGGTGGTGGTCACCAACGGCGAGGATGTGGACATCCTCGACGGCGACTCCGGGCGGATCATTGGCCGGGGCTTCGAGGCTATCCCCACCCGGGACCAACTCGAAGCGATCATGGCGCGCCACGCCTTCGATCCGATTTCTCCGGCGCGGACCGAGATGGAGGCCCGGATCGTATACTGCTACGAAATCGACGGCAGCTGCCCCTGCGACACCGACATCTGCCGGCTGGGGGAGGGGGAGGCGTGACAGCCGCCCCCACGCCGCCCGCTGCAACAAGGAACCACATGGATCATCGATATTTTATGGAGCAGGCCCTGGTGCAGGCACGGGAGGCCCTCGAACAGGGGGAGTTTCCCGTGGGATGCGTCATCGTTCACGGAGACGATATCATCGCGACCGGCGCCCGGCAGGGCACCGCCGGCGGGGGCGTCAACGAGACCGACCACGCCGAAATGGTCGCCCTCCGGCGCCTGGATGCCCTCGGCCCGGATCCGGCCCGGGAGCGTCTTGCCATCTACTGCACCATGGAGCCGTGCCTGATGTGCTTCGGTGCGATCCTGATCGCCGGCATCGGCACCGTGGTGTGGGCCTACGAGGACGCCATGGGCGGGGGCACCGGCTGTGACCGCTCCAGCCTTCCCCCGCTCTACCGGGATCGGCGGATCACCATTGTCCCGCGCGTGCTGCGGCACCGGAGCCTTGCGCTTTTCAAGGACTTTTTCCTGAACCCGTCCAACGGCTACTGGGCCGGGAGCCTCCTGGCCGATTACACCCTTTCGCAGTGATCGACGGGTGCGGTCCGGGGGGGATGGAAAAACGCCGGCGGCCGCATCGATCCGCCCCGGCATCGGACACTACTCCCGGATGCGCCCTTTCAACGCCCGGATCAGGGCGGAGCAGACCTGGTTGGCGTCGGCGACCACGGCGACATCGGCCAGCTTCATCATGGTCGCGTGGGGATTCTTGTTGAAGGCGATGATGAAATCGGCGTTGGCAAGGGCAGCCGTGTGCTGAATAGCGCCGCTGATCCCGAAGGAGAGCAGGACCCTGGGGCGGACGTGACGGCCGGCCTGGCCGACCAGGGCGTCGTGGCCCGCCCAATTGGCATGGACGACGGGGCGGGTCGCCCCCACCTCCCCCTCCATGAGCCGCGCCAGTTCGAAGAGCTTCTTGAATTTGGTTTTGCTGCCCATGCCGCGCCCCCCGCAGATGACGACCGCGGCCTCCTCCAGGCGCTGGGCCCGCTGGGGCAGGCGCCGGGAGCGAATCAGCCGCACGCGGGGATGGGGCAGATCGCCGGGAAGGGGGAGCCGGACGACCCGGCCCGTGGCCGAATCGTCATGGGGGATTTCCTGAAATGTCCCGGGGCGGACGGTGGCCATCTGGGGGCGGGCGTTGGGGGTGACGATATCGGCGATCAGGTTTCCGCCGAAGGCGGGCGCCGTCTGCACCAAAAGCCCCTTCTCGTTGATGTTCAGGTCGATGCAGTCGGCTGTCAGCCCCGTCTTCAAACGCTTGGCCAGAAAGGGGGCGAACTCCCGGCCGAAGACCGTGGCCCCGACCAGGATGATCTCCGGCGCATAGCGCTTCGAGAGCCGGGCCGTGATCTCCGCATAGCGCTCGATATTGTAGTCCTTGAGGGCGGGGTCGTCCAAGACATAAACCGTCTGGGCGCCGTGGGCGATATATTCCCCGACATACTCGTCAAGGTCATGGCCGACAATCACCGCGGCGACTTCGGCCCCGATGGCAGGCGCCAGGTCCCGGGCCCGTGAGAGCAGCTGGAGCGTCACCCGGTTCTGGAAATAGTTCCGGTAGTCGCCGAAGACCCAGATATGGCGTTTCGGGCTAGGCATCTTTTTTCCGCCCCCTTTCCAATGGGTGGTCATGGGGAGTGAGGTCCTTCCCCATGGCGCCGCCGATCCGATCCCCGAAGCGCTCAAACAGTTCGTCGACGACCTTCTTCGGCGAGCCTTTCAGGACCAGATTCTCCTTCTGGGCCACCGCGGAGTAGACATCGAGGATCCGGGTCGGCGAGGCTTTCATTCCGGCGGCATGCGGGTCGAGGCCGAGGTCCTCGCACCCCAGGGTCTCGATATCCACCTCGCCGAAAGCGTCCTGCAGCCCGCTCATGGCCACATACCGGGGCGTGTACGCCCGGGTGGTCACCGTCACCAGGCCGGGAAGGTCCATCTCGAGGGTTTCCAGAAAGTCGTCGGCCTCCCGCTGCATCCGCAGGGTCCGCCCGTCGATCTCCAGGTGCTCCACATAGGCCGCTCCAGGGATGTCCAGCGTCTCCGAAAGCTGCGGCCCCACCTGGGCCGTCTCGCTGTCGGTGGTGTGGCAGCCGCACATCACCAGGTCGAAATCGGGGCAGACCCGACCGATGGCCCTGGCGAGGGTGTCGGAGGTGACATAGGTGTCGGCCCCGGCCATCCGGGGATCCGACAGGAGCACGCCGCGGTCGGCGCCCATGGCGATGGCCTCGTGCAGGATCTCCCTCGCCGCCGGCGGACCCATGGTGATGGCAGTGATCTGGGCGCCGATGCCGTGCTTGAGCTGGAGGGCGGCTTCGAGGGCATGCTTGCAGGCCGGGTTCATCATGCCGTCGGCCAGCTCCCGCTTCAGGGTCCCGGTCCGGGCGTCCCAGGGGAGTTCGGAGACCATGGGGACCTGCTTCATGCAAACAATGATTTTCAGCATATCGTCATTATTACAAAAGGTTGTGGTGTTCAGGCTGGCTGGGAGAGCACCGCGCGGGAGATGACCATCCGTTGGACCTCGCTGGTGCCTTCATAGATCTCGGTCACCTTCGCATCCCGGTAATACCGTTCGACGTCATACTCCTTGCTGTATCCATACCCGCCGTGGATCTGGACCGCCTGGTCGGCCACCCGTGTCGACAGGCGGCTGCAGTAGAGCTTGGCCTTGGCAGCCTCGGGCCCGAAGGGCTTTCCGGCGTCCTTGCGGGCGCAGGCGCGGTAGAGCAGCAGGCGGCCGGCATCGATCTCGGTGGCCATGTCGGCCAGATAATTCTGGATCGTCTGAAAGGCGGCGATGGGCTTGCCGAACTGCTGCCGCTCCTTGGCATACCGGACCGAGGCCTCGAAAGCGGCCTGGGCAATCCCGAGGGCCTGGGCGGCGATGCCAATGCGGCCGGTGTCGAGGGCCGCCAGCCCGATCTTGATCCCGTCGCCGGAGCGGCCGAGCAGGTGCGTTCCTGGAACCCGGCAGTCCTCAAAAAAGAGCGAAGAGACGGGGTTGGCGCGCATGCCGCAGAGGTCCTCGATCTCCCCCACGGAAAATCCGGGGGTATCCTTCTCGACGATGAAGACGCCGGCGCGCCGGCGGGGATCCTCGGGATGGGTCACGGCGAAGACCAGCGCCGTCCCGCAGACGCCGCCGTTGGTCACGAATATTTTGGTGCCGTTGATGACATAGCTGTCGCCCTCCTGCTGGGCAAAGGTCTCCACCCCGCCGGCATCCGATCCGGCGTTGGCCTCGGTGAGGCAGAAGGCGCCGATCCGTTCGCCGCTGGCCAGGGCGGGCAGGAACCGTTTTTTCTGGGCATCCGTTCCGAACCGGACGATGGGGTATGCCCCGACGCTGTTATGGACGGTCACGCACAGCCCCAGGGCCGCGCTCACCCGGGAGAGCTCCTCGATGGCGACGGCATAGCTGATGGTGTCGATCCCGGCGCCGCCGTAGGCCCGGGGAATCTGGAGGCCGAAAAAGTTGAGGGGCCGCATCTTTTCGATGATCTCCCAGGGAAAGCGGGCCTCCCGGTCGAGATCGTAGACCAGCGGGGCGATCTCGGCCTCGGCGAACTCCCGGACGCTCTTCCGCACCAGCTTGTGTTTTAAGCAGGGATTAAAATCCATGATATTATTGCAAGTTTTCATTTGAGGTCAGCAATGATCCCGGTTGGTAACACCCGACCTCCCCGTCTGTCAAGCAGAATGGCAGAGGGCGGGCCAAAACGATTGACAATTACATCGGTTTGGGGGATTCTTGGAGCCACTCGGAATTTCTCACAAAGGGGGGCCATCACGGACTTTTCATCGCCGCAACTCAAAGACGACCTCTCCGACGGCAGCGTCGACGGCATCCTGAAAAAGGCCGGCAGCATCATACAGCGCCGGGTCACCCTGATCCTTGCGGCCGCAGCCCTTGCCGCGCTCTTCATTCCTGCCCGAACGGGGCCCATCGACCTGCCGGCACTCCTTGCCGCGTTCTGCCTCCTCGGCATCCTCGTCGTCAATCACTTTTCCGAGGCGTCCCGGGGCCGGGCAGTCCGCGCCGCCAGATCCGGCTGGCAGGAGACCCGCCGGAAGCTGCACTCCGCCCTCGAGACCGCCGAGGGGGCCGCAGCATCCAGAGAAGCCGTCGAACGCACCAAAAACGAGTTCCTGGCCCACATGAGCCACGAGCTCCGGACGCCCCTGAACGGCGTGATCGGGATGGCGAGGCTCCTCCTGGGGACGGAGCTCAACCACGAGCAGCGCGGGTATGCCGAGGCGATCAAAAACCAGTCCGAAGCCCTGGTGCGGATGATTTCCGATATCCTCGACTTCTCCAAGATCGAGGCCGGGAAAATGCGCCTCGAAAAAATCCCCTTCGATCTTCGGGTGACCGTGGACGACATTATCGACATGTTCGCGGTGCAGCTTTGTGATCGGGAGATCCAGCTGAAGA
>CAJXSB010000180.1 GCA_913060435.1 uncultured Desulfococcus sp. | reverse complement strand
ATTGGGGGGCGAATATCGGTTCGGTTCTTCTGGAAACCTGGGGGGATGATATCAAGGTCCGGGCAAAGGCCCTCCCTGCCGCTGGTTCGGATGCCAGAATGGGCGGATGTGAGCTTCCTGTCGTGATCGTTTCGGGAAGCGGCAATCAGGGGCTTACGGCATCCCTACCCGTGATCGCGTATGCGCGCGAGCTGGAGGCAGACCAGACCGCCTTATACAGAGCACTCGTAGTGGCCAATCTTGTGACCATCCATTTGAAAACAGGAATTGGCAGCCTTTCCGCATATTGCGGAGCCGTCTCCGCCGGTGTGGGTGCCGGTGCGGGAATCACGTGGCTGCATGGCGGCCGGCTCGAGGAAGTGGCGCATACCATTGTTAATGCGCTTGCCATCGTATCCGGCATCATCTGTGACGGCGCCAAACCCTCCTGCGCGGCAAAAATTGCGTCTGCTGTCGAGGCCGGGATATTGGGCTTTCACATGTACCAAAAAGGGCAGCAGTTTTATGGCGGAGACGGCATTATTCAAAAAGGGGTTGAAAACACCATCCGGAATATCGGCCGGCTCGGCCGCATCGGCATGCGTGAAACCGATAAAGAGATTATCCGGATGATGCTGGAGGAATGAGTTTATTTTTTTATGAATATGATTCAGTTTTTACCTGGATGGTTTTTTACTATTGATTTTGTCAGTAATTTATTTTACTTAAAAACAATAATGTAGAAGAAATTCTGCTCAAATTTATTTCTGGAATTTGGAGGCATTATGAACAGATGCACAGTTTCAGTAATGATTTTTGTTATTGCAGCTTCGTTCTTTTTTTTAGAGGCTGCCTACGCTGGCAGGGTCGAGGGGAGTGAATTTTCGGATCTGGATGTGGGAACTCTGACTTCTTACGGAGTTATGGGCTCCGGCGCCGCTGCGTCAGACCGTTCCATTGTCGTCGATTTTGTCACCCGCTTCTACAATCACTGCCTCTGGAGAGACCCTGATCCGACAGGCTTGGATGGCTGGGTCAACGGGCTGATAAATGGCTGGGTGACGGGTGAAGATCTTGCCGAGGGGTTCATCCTCAGCCCGGAGTTTATTCTCCATGATACCTCGAATGAAACCTTTTTGCTCATTCTGTATCGGGCATTTTTCGACAGAGAACCTGACCCTGAGGGTTTTAGCGGATGGCTTCAAGCGATGCAGAATGGAAAAAGCCGGGAATCCGTGCTGGAAGGATTTATACATTCCAGCGAATTCGACGGCTTATGTCATCGATACGGCATCACGTCATATACCCAGGATCCCGTCGAGGCTTTTGTAACTCGGTTTTATAATGAATGCCTCAACCGGTCACCGGATACAGAGGGAATGAACGGCTGGGTGAGAGCCCTGAAAAACAAATGGATTGCTGGTGGAGATCTCGCAGAGGGGTTTATACTGAGTGAAGAATTTAAGAATCGGTATACATCGGATGCTGATTTCTTGACCATCCTGTATCGGGCATTTTTTGACAGGGAGCCGGATTGGGAAGGCTTCTACGGATGGTTAGAAGCCCTGCAGCGGGGGAGCAGCCGGGAATCGGTGCTCGCAGGGTTCATCGCATCCAATGAATTCCACCATTTGTGCAGCCAATATGGCATTATTGTTTCAGGTACAGATAGTGCAGACGACAAAGGCGTGCGTTACGACCACTTTGACGACGGCTACTACAACGATAGATGGTACGTCTATCTGGATGATGGCGCATCGACGGCAGATGAGTTCGGTACGGAGCTGCACGTAACCATCCAGAAGCCTTCCTCCGACTGCGATTCTTTCCGCCTTCAAACTCTTGAAATGTTTTCCGGGAAAAATATGACCGTCGAGGCGAAGATTCGCCAGCTGGGAAAAGGTGGTTCCGGCATCAGCCTGCATAAAGATGACGATAACAATGTCAAACTGCGCCTCGGCACTGATGATGTTCCGTGTGTTCAGTTTTTTTCGAGAGAAAACGGTGTGGTGACCAAGCAGCAATGCATTGAGAGCAGCAGCGCATACCTGGGACGCGACAATATTCTGAAAATAGTCAAGGCTGGCAACCAGTATTCGGCCTACATCAATGGTGAAAAGAAGGGGGAGACCTTTACAAACGCTGGCATCGGAGATGTTGATCTGACGGGAATGATTACCGCCCATACCTGCAGATGGAAATCCGGCGATGCAGATGTATTTTTTGACTATGTTGATATTGCCTCAGAAGACGTTGATGGAGATCCACCTGTTGGGGAATGCGATAAAGAAGACCTCGCCGGGGTTTGGATTGTGGTCGACGATGAGACTTCCGCGAACCGCTTTTCGGAGCAGCAGGTCTATATCGATTTTGATGTGAATGGTGAAATAAAAGAATTCCAGGCTGTTGGCACGCTTGAGAGTGCAACGTCCATGGCATTCAACGATGACTGCACCTTTGCGGGGGAATTTGCTTTCAGTGGCGTGGACGGCATTTTGGCATACAACGGCCGCATCGACATTGCATCGGACGGCTCTGGTTCGGGGTTGTTTAGCGGTCACCTCAAATCTCGGCCTGATGAATCCTTTTCCGGAAAAATGGAAAAGGTTGCCGACACATCGGCGTTGGAGGGCAGATGGACCGGCACATACAACGAGTCCGGATGGTATGGATATCATTATTTCCCTCTCGACTTTCAGATATCAAAAGAGGGGGAGTTTATCGATTTTTCCGATTCAAACGGCGCTGGCATGGCCCATGGGGTCAAACGCGGAAAATTTTATGCGGCGCCCAGCGGAACAATTGTCGGGTATGTTGAAGTTCAATACTATGCCCATGGGAGGTATGAGAGGATGTTGTTTAACGGGCGGTTGTCGGAGCAAACCGGGAAGAAAACGATTCAAGGGACCATCTTTTTGGATTCCGACGATAATATCACCACATCTTTTTCCTGCGTGCTGATGGGTTCGACTCCATAATAGCAGCGTTGGCGTTCCGAAATTGAGCTTGCTCTGGGAGTGTTGATGCTTGTCAACCCAGCCATGAAGCACGCAGCGGTGCAATGCCCTGCCAACGTCGGATGGGCATATCGGCGCCTCGGCGATATGGATATGGCGGTGTGAGCGTGTTACCGGGATCCATCTTGCTGTTGGTTAACGGATGGTCTCCCTTGGGTTTTCCCATCTGGAGGCAGGCCAGACTCGGGGAGGGAGGCCGGGGGCGTCTTTTCCGGGGTCGCGGGCGGAAGCAGCGTGCCGGCGGTATGGCCGGGGACCGGCGCCATGCTTTCTGGATGGTCCGGACGGTCGGAGTGGACCCCCGGGCTTCTGGACAGGAGTTCGAGCGCGAGAAATGTGATCAGCGTGATGGTCACGAGGACGATGATATACCTCAGTTTATAGGACGGCATCAAACCCAGCTCTGTTTTTCCAAAAAGGGATTATGAACGACGGCAAGTCCGTGAAGGCGCGGGGCCCGCAGCCGATCCCGCATACCGGCCGCAGCGGTTTTGGTTGAACGGTGCTTCTTTGCCCGGCGCCGTCAACCTCCCTCCGCGCCGCATTCCGCGGACGGGCCCCTTGTCCCATGACAGCCGACTCGGTCAGGGCTGGCTTAAGCAAAAGTCGTGCCGTATTTTTGTTTCCTTCCTCCCTCTCTTCCCTTCGTTCGGCCGCGCCTGCCGGGAAGGCTTCGAGGCCGTACCATTGGCAAATTCCTTGAAGCGGAAGCCCTCGACTTTCGGGTTTCACAAGCCGGAGACCACCCTATGCTTCGCGTGAACGAAACTCGAAAGCCGTTTGATGCCATTGAAAAAACCCCACGGATGCGCCGGTGCCGGGGCGTTTTTCTTGACATGGCGGCAGAATATGGCAAAAATTTTGTGAAGGAGATGACAATATTTGACAAAATGGTTTGTGATTTGAAGATGCCTGGCGGCGCATTGATCCGCAAAAAGCCTTGACAGAACCGCATGTCCGGGATGAATATCAGCTCCATTGAAAGGAGCGGCCTGTGAAAGGATCCCTTCTGGCGCCTGTTCTCCGCCAACTGCCGGAGGAGCGCTTCGATACCCTGGCGGCCGGCGGCGGTGTTACCATTGAGCGCATCGTCTCGCGGGGGCATGCATCGCCCGACGGCTTCTGGTATGATCAGGATAGAGACGAATTCGTCCTGGTGGTGCAGGGAAGGGCCGGGCTGCGCATCGCCGGAGAGGCCGAGCCGGTTGTTCTGGGGCCGGGGGATTACGTCATGGTCAGGGCCCATGTCCGGCACCGCGTCGAATGGACCGACCCGGAGGTGGACACCATCTGGCTTGCCGTTCACTTCCCCGACGACCCGTGCAGTGATCCTTCATGCGGGGGGGAAGACCGGACCGCCGAACCGGCGTGCGAGCGGGCGGGTCGACCAAGGGGCGCCGCAGACGGATGCGGCCGGCCTTGGCCGGAACAATTCTACCGGGTGTATCTGGATATCGGGCATGTTCTATCTTGTACTGGCGATTCTCTCTTCCTTCAGCATCAGCATCCTCATCAAGCGGAACGAGCTGCGCGGGCTCTCCACGCCGGTGGTGATCGCCGGGAACTATATCTCCGCGTCCGCCCTGGGATGGGCCTTCACCCTGAGCGGTGGTGCTCTCTCCGTGAGCCCGTCGACCCTCGCCCTGGGGGTCGGGGGCGGGCTGCTCTGGCCGGGGACCTTCTTTCTGCTGATGTACGGGATCCGGCGCTACGGCATCTCCCTGGCCGGCGCCGTCTGCCGGCTCTCGCTGGTGGTGCCGGTGATGTTCGCCTTTGTGTTCCTTCGGGAACCCCTGAGCGCCAGCAAGGGGCTCGGCCTCCTTGCGGCATTTGCGGCATTCTACCTGATCCACCCCGTCAAATCCGGGGCGCTCCGCCGGGCCGACGCCGGTGCGGTCTGGTTTCTGCCGCTGCTGGCGTTCTGCTTCGGCCTCGTCGACCTCTGGGTCAATCTTTTCAACACTATCGGGCCGGTATCCGAAAAATTCATCTTTGTCACCCTCATCTTTTCGTTTTCGGGCCTCTTTGCCTGGTCGGCCGTGGGGTACCGGCGAATGGCCGTCGACCGGGCCTCTTTGGTGCAGGGCATTGTCCTGGGATTCCCCAATTTCTTCGCCAGCTTCTTTCTCATGGAATCCCTCAAAAGCCCGTTTTTTCTCGAACGCTCGGCGGTCGCCTACAGCTGGTATTCGGTGGTCGGGGTCACCCTGGCATTTGGCGCCGGGGTCCTGGTCTGGAAGGAGCGGGTCTCCCGCATGAACCTGGTGGGGGTGGCGGCCGGCCTTGCCGCCATCACCCTGCTGAACCGATAGCCGCGCCGGCTTGCTGCATCCGGATGGAGAAGGAATGATGGGAATACGGACGGGGGTGCACCTGATCCTGCACTTTGCGGTGCCGGGCCTGGTGGCCGGAGCAGCGTTTCGAAAGGACTTCTGGAGATCCTGGGTGGCCATGACGGCGGTCATGGTGGTGGACCTGGACCATCTCATGGCCGATCCGGTATTCGACCCCGACCGGTGCAGCATCGGCTTTCACCCGCTCCATACCGTCGCCGCCATCGGCGCCTACGGACTTCTGGCGCTGCTGCCGGCCTCGCGGCTGCTCCGATGGATGGGGCTGGGGCTTTTAATTCACATGGGGCTGGACGGGGTGGACTGCCTGTTTCAGGGGGGATGAGGCCGGGCGGCCGCTGCGGCCCGGCCCGGCGCTCTCCGCCCTTGAATAACGGCAGCTATTTCAGGAAACCCTGGATGATGCGGTTGACCGATTCGTCGTAGGTCAGGCCGAGGCTCATCAGCTTCATGAGCTGGTCGTTGGCGATTTTGCCGATGGAGGCCTCGTGGGTGAGGGCGGCATCCGGGTGAAGCGCCTTGAGGGCCGGCACGGTCTCGCTGATGCCGTTGTCCATGATGATGGCGTCGCACTCGATGTGGCCGTAGCACTTGGCGCGGGCCTCCAGGTTGACGAAGAAGTCCTGCTTGGAGTCCCCCTTGACCACCGAGCGGGAGACGATGTTCGCCTTGCTGTCTTCGCCCTGAAGTATCAGTTCGTTTTTGGATTCGGCGCGCTGGTCGCCGTCGGTCATGACGCGTTCGGTGATGAGGATGGCGCTCCCCGGGCCCAGCTCGGCCGTGTTGACCCGCCGGGCTTCGTCGACGCCGCCCAGCTGCGACAGCTCCATTTCCGCATAGGCGTTTTCATCGAGGTAGACGTTGGTGGTGGGATTGAGGGTCCGTTTGCCCTTGCCTTCGCCCAGGGCGACATGCTTTTCCACGTACTTCAATCGTGCGTTCCTACCGATGCGGAATTCGTGGATGCCTTCATGCCCCTCCGGGGCCGATCCGCCGCAGTGGATGCCGCAGCCGGCGATGATGGTGACGTCGGCGTCCTCGCCCACGATGAAGGTGTTGTAGACCACGTCGTGGAGGCCGGCCTGGCTCAGGATGACCGGGATGTGGACCGACTCGTCCTTCGTGCCGGGTTTGATGGTGATGACGATCCCCGTGCCCTCGGCATTGCTCTCAATGTCGATATTGGCTGAAACCTCCCGGCCCAGCAGCTTTCCGTTCTTCCGGATATTATAGGCCCCCTTGGGGATGGACTCCAGGTCCGCAACGGTTTTCAGCAATTCCTTATCTAAAGCATCTAACATCGGTCTCTCCTTCGCATAAATCTCCGAAACTGCAGGCGCTCAGGTCCTCGAGGATGGGCAGCGCGCCATCGAGGCCGCCGGAGTAGGCAATCCGGCCGTCGCGGATCATGAGGATCTCGTCGGCCGCCTCCAGGAAGGTGCGGTTGTGGCTGACGACGATGGTGGTGGTCCCTTTTTCCTTCTGCTCGCGCTTCAGGACCTCGACCATGGGGCCGATGGTCCAGAGGTCGATGCCGGTGTCGGGTTCGTCGTAGATGGCCACCTTCGGGTTCCGGGCAATGATAGTGGCCAGCTCGATCTTCTTGATCTCTCCGCCCGACAGCTTCGTGTCCACGGGCTTGTCCAGAAAATCGAGGGAGCAGATGCCGAGCCCGGCGATGATCCGGGTCAGCGCCGCCTCGTCGTCGGTCCCGGCGGCGATGGAGAGCAGGTCGCGGAAGGTGGTGCCCTTGAACCTGGCCGAGTTCTGGAAGCCATAAGCGATGCCCGCTCGTGCACGGTCGGTGATGGACATGTCCGAAATGTCCTGGCCGTCCAGAGTGATCGATCCGGAGGTGACGGGGTTTATCCCCATGATCAGCTTCGACAGGGTGGTCTTTCCGCCACCGTTGGGGCCGGTGATGCCGTAGAACTTGCCCTTTTCAAAGGTGAAGCTGACATCGTTGATGATGGTCTTGGTCGGGCCGCCGCCGTCGTTCGATTCATCTGCCGGCACGGAAAACCGGACATTTTTCAATTCAATCATGATGCTCCTTCGTTCGCATTCTAAAATTGCCTCTCCAAGCGGAACACAGGGTGTCTCAATACCGACTAATATTGGGACGGGGCTGGGGGGTTGTCAACTCGAAATACCGGATTTCGGTTCGCTTTGAAGGCGCACCTTGAAGATGAACCCAAATCCTTCGCAATTTTTGCTCAATTTCTCAAATTTCGAGATTCGTTCATGCGGAGAACACCGGCCTATGAAACTCGAAAGTTGAGTCAATTTAATGAATTCCCGTTACTTATTGGAAAAGATCCGCCTGAACCCGCTCCGGGTGTTCGGCATAGCGGACCTCGACAGAGCCGTCATCCAGGATCCGGCATCGTTTCAGCGGGGGGATCATCAGCCGGCTCTCCTGTTTTGTTATCACGGGAAAACCATAGTGCTCGTTCCGGTGCTTGGGCGCGCCCTTGGCCGCCGTCCGCTCCCGGACAAACGCCATATGCCGTTCGATCCGCTCGCGAATGCGCGCATTGGCAAAGGCGACGATGCCCCGGGTCCGGTCGAGGATGGTGCCCTCGAGCGCAGCATCCTGCTCGTATCCAATGCTGTTCCTGGCGGCGGCCATGGCAGCCGCACTGGTGGTCCCGGTGCCGAGAAACGGGTCGAGCACCGTATCCCCCTTCACGGAAAACATGTGAATCAGCCGGTAGGGCAGCTCAAAGGGGAATGCCGCGGACCGCTTGCGGGCCTGGGGATCGGCCAGCTTCTGTACGGTGCCTTTCAGGTCGGTCCAGATGTCCGAAAACCAGCTGTTGCGCTCCTCCCAGAAATAGGCACTCTCACAGCGGTTCCGCTTTTCCTCCGGGCGCTTGAATTCCCGTTTGCCCCCCTTTCGGAAGACCAGGACATGCTCATGCTCGAGGGTGACATAGGCGCCCGGGGGCATCATGCCCGACCCCATGAACTTGTTGGGCGCGTTGGTCTGCTTCCGCCACAGGATGGCGGGCAGGGCGGAAAACCCGATCTCGAGCATGGCCTGGAGGATGCGGGCGTGGTTCGGGTAGAGCTTGAAGTCGCCGTCGATGGTCCGGACGGCGTCCCCGATATTGATGCAGGCGATGCCGTTCCATTTCAGGACGCGCATGCACTCCCGCCATACGGGGGCGAGGGCCCGATGCATGAGTTCGAACGCTTCGTCCCCGTGTTCATGGGCCAGGGCCGCTTGAACCTTCGGCCGCCCCTCCGTAAACAGTTCGTCCCACATCTGGATCATGGGGTAGGGGGGGGAGGTGACGATCAGGTCGATGCTTTTGGACGGCACCTTGGACATCTTGGCTGCGGTGGAGAAATAGAAGCGGTGGCGGGTTTTCATGGCCCTTTCCTTGGCTGCGGTTGCAAAGTCGGTCATCATTATCATACCTGTGTCGATTGTGAAACCCGGCTTCTGGAAAATCAGGCAGGTGCAGCGGCAGCAGTGCGGCGATCCGGAAAATCATCTTGATTTAGCGCAATGAAGGGCTTATGGTAACCTCATTTTATGGCGGCGGCGTGGAAAGGCCACACCCCAGCGAGATGGAGCGCAGGAAGGGATGACAAACGGATTCTGGCACTGGTGGCAGCACATTCCCGAACACCTCGACCCGGTGCTCATCGAAAT
>CAJXSB010000179.1 GCA_913060435.1 uncultured Desulfococcus sp. | reverse complement strand
CCCGAGCCGATGGCTGCGGAGGAGAGGCACTGGAAGGCCGCCTCGGCGCCGGCCTGGGCGTCGCAGAATTTCGAATCGGTGGCCCCGGCAGTGCCAAAGAAGGGAATCTGGTAGTGCTGGGCCATCTGGGCCAGGGCGCCCGTCATCAGGCTCATCTCGTTGGCGCCGTAAGAGAAGATGGTCGTCCGCATGTCCTGGATGGTGGTGAAGGCGCCGTAGATGAAGGGAGCGCCCGGCCGTACCAGCTGGTGGAGGACAAGCCCGCTCAGAGACTCGGCGCTGGCCTGGACGACGGCGCCGGCAAAGGTGGCCGGCGACGACCCGCAGCACTGGGGCGCTGGAAAGTTGATCAGCGGGATCCCGTTCTCCGCGCAGTAGAGGATCTTGTCGACGGCCGGATCGTAGTAGACCAAGGGCGAGATGGGCTCGGAGTAGTGGACAATGCAAGGGGCCTGGTCAAAGTTCTCCTTGCCGCCGGCCAGCAGCAGTGCCATCTCGTAGGTGTCTTTGACGCTGTTGGTGTCCTTGCAGCAGAAGACCAGCGGCTTTTCGCAGTACTCCATGACGTTGCGGGCGATGACCCGGTCGGCAATGTCGGCGGGGACGTCGTCGGCCATGCCGATGGTCATGCACCACTGGAAATTGGGCAGGGCGTCGCAGAGTGCAGCCGTCGCCTTGACGTTTTCGCTGGTGAAGCGGCTCCGCTCGTGGGTGGCGGGGTCCATGTAGTCGATGCAGTCGAGGCTGGGGCCGAAATAGGTCTTGTCACGTTCAAGAAAGACGGTCCGCTCGCCGGTGCGGGTGCCCAGCACGATCCGCGACGGGGCCTTGCGGATGGCATCGTCGACCATAAATGCCGGGATCTTGACTCGGTCGCCGCTGACGCGGGCGCCGGCGCCTTCCAGAATTTCCAGGGCCTTGGGGTGGGTGATTTTGATGCCGGTCCGCTCGAGCACCTCCAGGGTGGCGGTGTGGAGCAGAGCGATCTGGGCGTCATTGATCACCCTGAGCTGCGGTTTGAAATACAATTCGTCCGTTGTCATACCCATGGTGTTGTCCTCCGTTGATCGTTTAGATTTTTTCTAAATCTCGTATTCTTGTCATAATGGCAGGCGGGTGCCGATCTTCTTCTCGACGGCCAGGTCGTAGATGAGCGGCGCTACGGCCATGTCCTCCATGGCGAGCCCGAGGTTGGCGGCGAAGTTCTTTTCCGTCGCCGTCTCCCGGCCCTTTTTCCTGCCGGTGACCAGCTCGCCCAGCTCGGCGTAGACCTCGGGGCAGCTCTGGAAATAGCCCATGCCGTCCTTGTAGTGGTTGTACTGGCCGATGTTGTCGGTGGTCCACTTGTCGGCCTCGTTGAGGGCGTCCCGGGAGAAGAAGGAGTCGAAGTCGACGCAGGAGACGAAGGTGCCTTCGTCCACCCAGCCGGCCTGGATGGTCTCGTGGGGCTTCTTCAGGATCGGACCCGATGTGACGACGATGTCGCAGCCGGTGACCGCCTGCTTCGGATCCTTCACGATCTCCACGTCGAGGCCGAGGGTGCTGCGGCCGAAATTGGCCAGATTCTCCGCGTTTTCGGCGTTGGGATCGAATGCCAGGACCTTTTTGAGGGGAAAGAGGACGCTCATGGCCTCCAGGTTGGTGTGGCCCTGTACGCCGCAGGCCAGAATGCCGATGGTCGAGGACTCGGGCCGGGCCAGGTACTTGGCCGAAACCGCCGATGCCGCGCCGGTCCGCATGGCGGTGATCCAGACACAGTCCATGACGGCCTTGGCCATGCCGGTTTCCGGATCATTGAAGATGAGCAGGCCCATGATGTAGGGAAGCCCCTTTTTCTGGTTGACCGGATAACCGCTGACCCACTTGACGCCGGCAGAGTTCATGGCCGGGATGTAGGCAGGCATGGCGTGGATGAAGTTGTCGCCGCCTTCGCCCGGATGGATGCCCGGCTTCGGGGGCATCTCGACCCGTCCGTTGCCCATCTCGACAAATCCCTTTTCCACCGCTTCGATGATTTTGGCCATGGTGAGTCCGGTGGCCTTGACGTCGTCCTGGCTCAGGTAGAGTACTTCGTGTGTCATGATGATCTCCTTCAATGAATGATGTTTTTATCGTTGTCGTTTTGCTGTTATGTTGCTCTATTCTTTTCCGATGGCACCCGCCGGATGCAGGTGCATTTTCTGCACGGCATATTGCCGGAGGACGCCTGCGGCTATCGGCCCCCTTCGGGGGGCGGATTGACCTTGTCGTAGGTCTTCAGGTCTCCCATGGCCTTGATGTATCCCACCGCCATCGCGATCTGGAGTACGAGAATCGGCAGCCCGCAGACGATGACCGATGTCTGGAGCGCGCTGGCACCCCCGGTCACCAGGAGAATCCACGAGAGCAGTCCCATCAGGACGCCCCAGAAGATCTTCATGAGGGCCGGAGGCTCCCGGTCCTCCTTGGCTTCCCCGAAGCCCTTGGTGGTCATGGAGGCGATGGTCGAGGTCATGGAGTCGGCCAGGGTGATGAAGGAGATGGCCACGGCCAGGGCGCCCAGGATGATGGTGATGCCCGAAAGCGGCAGGTGCTGGAACATGGCGTAGAGGGATACCTCGTTGCCGAATTTGCTGATGGCATCGGCGATGCCGGCGTTTTCAAAATGCTCAAGGTAGATGGCGCTGCTGCCGAAGATGCCGAACCAGACGATGCCAAAGAGCGCAGGGCCCACCATGTTGACGACCACGAACTCCCGGATGGTCCGGCCGTAGGCCAGCCGTACCAGGAAAAGTCCCACGATGGGGGCGAAGGCGAGCCACCAGGCCCAGTAGAAGTCGCTCCAGCTTCCGGGCCAGCCGCTCTTGTTCATGGGGTCCTGGAAAAAGGACATCTTGACGATGTTGGAGAAATAGTCGCCGAGGGAGCTGACCGTGCTGTCGAGAATGTGGATCGTGGGGCCGAAGATCAGGACGAAGGCCATCAGGAGGAAATAAAGGCGGATATTGTTTTCGCTCAGGATCCGGATCCCCTTCTGGAGGCCGGTGTAGCTGGAGATGGTGTAGCAGAGGGTCAGGGCCAGGATGACCATGAGCCAGATGGTGCCGTTGGGCTTGATGCCCCAGAGGAAGTCCATGCCCGATGCGATCTGCATGGTGCCGAATCCCAGGGAGGTGCCCACGCCGCCCACTATGGCGAAGATGGCCAGGCCGTCGATAAAATAGCCCCAGCCGCCCTGGATCCGGTCGCCGATGAGGGGGTAGAGGCTCGAGCTGACCTTGAAGGGCTTCCGGGTGTTGTAGAAGGCAAAGGCGATGCAGAGGCCGGCGCTGACATAGATGCCGTAGGTGTGGAAGGTCCAGTGGAAAAAGGCGAACCGGAGGGCGTTCTCCCCGGCGGCCAGGGATTTGGGTTCCAGGCCCAGAAACGGCGGCGGGCTGGTGTAGTGGGTCATGGGCTCGGCTACGCCGAAGAAGACGATCCCGATGGCGATGCCGGCGCAGATGGCGATGGCCCACCAGTTGAAGATGCTGAGTTCCGGCTCGGCATCCGGGCCGCCCAGCTTGATGTCGCCGTACTTGCTGAAGCCCGCCCACAGGCAGAACACCAGGAGGAAGGTCGAGCCGATGGTGTAGAACCAGCCGAAATACTTCAGCGTGAAGCTGAGTGCGGTCGACGCCGCCTGGCCAAAGGCCTCCGGGTTGAGAAGTCCGAAAAGGACCGCCGCCACCAGCACCACCGCCGGCGGCAGGAAGATCTTCTTGTTGATGATCGACCAGAACCCGCCGCCGCCCGGCGGGGTGGAAACATTATTTTTTTCCATTGCCATGTCCAACTCCATGCTTCTTCAGTCCTTTCTTGGGTTGTGCGGTTGACGTTAAAAAAGATCGGTTCAAAGGCCTTCGGCGGCCTTGCGCTCCTGGATGAATGCCGACAGGGCCGATTCGGCCCCGGAATCGATGGCCGGCTTTTCGTAGGCGCCCATGCGCTGGATCAGCTTCTCCGAGGCAACGTCGTCAATGCGGCGGGCGCCGGCGGCGGTCCAGCGGGCGTGGTCCTGCTTGCTGTAGAGATCCATGTCGTAGAAGGCGGTCCTGCAGAGCTTCAACGTTGTCGGGTCCATGAGGAAGGTGCCGCCGATGCCGACCCGCTGGATGGCCTCGATGTCGATGGTTTCGTCGGTGATCGCAATGGGGGCCATCATCCGGCGCACGATGCCGCAGAGCTCCTCGTCGATGAGCCATTTTTCGAGGCAGGTGCCGATATAGGTTCCCATCATGCCGCAGGAGTGGAGGATGAAGTTGGCGCCGCTGCGCACCGAGGTCGACAGGGCCAGGGCGCCTTCGGCCATGGCCTGGGCGTCCGGCACCAGGGCGTCGGTCAGGGACCCGCCGGTGCGGCAGGGGAGGTTGTAGAACCGGGCGATCTGGGTGGTGGCGGAATTGATGATGTAGGTTTCGGGCGATCCAATGGCGGCTGCGCCGGTCTTCATGTTGGTCGGACAGGAGGTGGTGCCGTAGATCACCGGGGTGCCCGGGCCGACGAGCTGCGCCAGAACCAGCCCGGCCAGGATCTCCGCGTTCATGAGGGCGAACAGGCCGGGCAGCTGGACCGGCCCCGAGGTTCCGCCCATGATCATGTTGAGGATGATCACGGGCTGGCGGCAGCGGGCGTACTCGATGATCGACCCGGCCATCTCCTCGGCGAACTGGAGGGGGGAGAGGGGGTTGATGAGGCCCACGGTGACCGGCATGTCGATGAGCTTCTCCTTCCCGCCGAAGACGATGCCGGCCATGTCGAGGCTGTCGCGGGCGGCCTGACGGGTATCGGTGCTGCTCATGTAAGGCTTGTCGCAGAGGACGATATTGGAGAAGAGCATGTCGAGGTAGGCGGTCCGGGTGGGCACATCCGACGGCTCCACGTGCTTATAGCCGTTCATGTCGATATGCTTGGAGGTCTGGACCAGCTTGCAGATGGTGTCGTAGTCCGCCATGGTCCCCGGCCGCTGCTCGCCGGTACGTGTGACGAGAAACGGGGATCCGTAGGTGGGCACGAAAACCCAGTCGTCCTCCCCTACGAAGACGCTTTTTTCCGGGTTTCTGGCGGTGATCTTGAAGCGGGACGGCGCTGCGTCCAGGGCTGCGGCAACCGCTTTTTCCGTGAAGCGGACAATTTTCCCGTCAACGGAAAATCCGTTGGCCTGGAAGATCTCGAGGGCTTCGGGTTCGTTGAAGGCGACGCCGGTATTCTTCAGGATCTCCAGAGAAGCGTCATGGATCCGGCTGAGCTCCTCCTGGGTGAATGTCTGCATACGATCGTACATGGTTTCATTCCTCTCTGATTTGCATTTGACGGGCGAAGTCTGTTGATGATTGTAATTTACAAGGGGTAAAGCAAAGTAGATGCCATTATGTGAAAAATGTATAACACATTTAAATAATTATAAATAAAAATGAAAAGGCCGCAGACGGAAAAAAATAAAAAAATAAAATAAATTTTATCAGAACAAAAAAAACAAAAAATATTTTATCTATAAAACAAAAAATGTTTGATCTGTCCGATGGGAGCGGGCGACATGATCGGTGAAGGGCCGGCGGCGGCGGGGGAAGATGTCGAAGCGGCGCGTTTGGTCTGACGGCGGTTCGAAGAGGCCCAGCGGGCGGGAACCCGCTGGGCGCTGGTGTGGAACTGGATTTCAGGGACAGGGGAAATGGTGCGGGCTATATTCATCCGGCGCCTTGGGCGCATGGCCGGTGAAGCAGCCATCCCGAGGTGCGCGGATGGGATCTGGATCAGACGTGGCCGTAATAGTCCCGGTGGGCGACGACGCCGTAGGCATAGTCGAGGATGGTGCCCCAGCTGAAGACCGGCAGGTCGACCGCCCGCTGGATGGCGCGTGCAAAGGGCTGCATCCCGGTGCACTCGAGCATGATGGCCCCGATGCTTGGATTGGCCTTGCAGAATTCGACGCAGGTCCGGACCATCTGCTCCTCCTGCTTGGCGTAGGAGGCCTCGGGCCGCTCCGGCCGCACCTCCCAGCTCCAGAGCATGTCGAGTTCGGTGCAGTGGTATTCGTCACTGGCGCCGGCGATGAGGTAGTTGCTGCCGGGCTGGATCCCCACGGCCTCGAGGTGGGCTTCGGTCAGGAACTGCTTCTGGTAGCAGACGATGCCCACGTCCTTCTTGGGGCCGATGATGTTCTGGATGAAGGGCACCTGGAGCAGGCTCGACATGAAGACCGGGATGTCCACATGGCCGGCGACGTCTTTCTGGAAATAGGCGAAGTAGCCGCACTCGGCGGCGATGGCCTTGCATCCCATCCGCTCGAGCTTCTTGGCGGCCTTCAGGATCGGGTCGAGGCACGGGCTCTTGTCCTCGTGCCAGACCAGGGCCTTGATGTCGATCCCTTCGACGATTTCATACTGGATCGGAAAGGGAAATGCGCTGGCATTCCGGACGTCGCCGGGGAATCCCGGGTAGACGTCGTCCAGGATCATGATGCCGATGCCCATGCCGTAGCAGGCATGGTTCTTTCGGGTGTGGATGTGAGTGATGCTCAGGTCGCGTTGCTGTTGAAACATAATGAAGCCTCCTATGGTAAAGTGAATTCGGTTTTAGGGTATTTATGGGACCGACGGGCAAGGCCCGGGGATGTTCCGTTGCGGCCGTCAATCATCCGCCGGAAGCGGTGCGTTGATGCCGTTCAATCAGGCGATGCTGCCGCTGCTTTGTGGGTGGTGGAATGGGCTGTACTCGTTGTCAACTTCCCTCCTGGTGACATCCGTCGTTTCTTCCCGGCCGGGCGCCTGATGAAATCTGGCAGAAGAACGAAGCAATTTATGTGCCGGGAGCTGGTATTGTTTTCTGCACACGCTGCGGCAGGAGCCTTCGAAGCGGGATATCGGCGTGCTGTCCGTCACGAATCGAAAACGCAGCGCCATTTTCGAGATTCGTTCATGAGATGGATAGAGGTGTTCTCCGGACCCGGAGAACGCCGGCGTATAAAACTCGACAGTGGCGCTGAAAAGAGATGATTTTCTTGCGGATCGTTTGAAGGAGGGATGCCGGGTCAACAGGCTTCGCCCGGACGGGAAGGGGCGGCAGCAGGTCCTGTCGGCCCGGATCATCAGAAATAAAATATTTTTAAAAAAACCAATTAAAAATAAAAATAGTTTTATACTGGAATAAAAATAGCTTTGTTTTTTTGGAAACCCCAGACAGGCTCAGGATGACCGTTGTCCGCCCTTTTTGAAGCGCTTTCGGTCAATGCCGTATTTTTTGAGCTTGTAGTGGAGCAGCTGAGGGGACATGCCCAGCAGCCGGGCGGCCCCGGCGGCATTTCCGGCGGTTTCGGACAGCGCCCCTTCGATGGAGTTGACCTCGTTTTCAGCCTGACGCTCCAGCAATCCCTTACCTTCTTCAGCAGGGGCTGAAGGGCGTCCGGGCGAAGGGGGAAAGACGATGTTGACCCTCCCCCGTTGGCCGTTGCGGGGGGTGCCGATCGAAGGCCGCGGGGCTGCCCCCGATGTCGGGGCGGGGGAGATGACATGGGGCGATATGTGGCTGGCTTCGATGATCTTGAGATTCCCCACCAGGTTGAGGGCGCCTTCGATGACATGCTCGAGCTCCCGGACGTTGCCCGGCCACTCGTATCGATGGAAGCGGTTCATCACCGCTTCGGATATGGCGTTGACCCGTTTGTTCAGGATGGCGTTGGTTTTCTGGAGGAAATGGCAGATCAGCGGCTCGAGATCTTCGGCGCGCTCCCGGAGCGGAGGGATGCGGATGAAAACGACCCCCAGCCGGTAGAAGAGGTCCGGCCGCAGGGCGCCGCGGGCGATGGACTGATGGGGCTCCTCGTTCACCGTGCTGATGATCTTGAGTTCGATCCGGGTTTCATTCAGGGAGCCGATCCTGCGGATTTTCCGCTCCTGGAGCACCCGGAGCAGCTTCGCCTGGAGACCGATGGGCATGGAATTGATCTCGTCGAGCAGCAGGGTGCCGCCATTGGCGCGCTCGAACAGTCCCTGCTTGTCGATGGCGCCGGTGAAGGCACCCCGGGATGTCCCGAAAAGGATGCCCTCCAGGAGGTTTTCGGGGATGGCGGCGCAGTTGATCGCTACGTATTGTTTGGCCCTTCGATGGCTGTTGTTGTGGATCGACTGGGCAAAAAGCTCTTTTCCGGTGCCGGTCTCCCCGAAAAGCATCAGGGGGGATGGGGAGTTGGATGAAAGCTTTGCCGATTCTACGGCCTGGACAAGGTCGGGGTAGGTTCCGATGATGTCGCTGAAGGTAAAGCGGGTTCCGTTTTTAAGATCTTTTTGCTTCCGGTCCCGGGAATCGATGCTGAGGGTCTGGAGCGACACCCGGTTCTGGGCCGACGAGACCGAGTCAAAGTTCCGTTCGATGGTGCTGTAGTCCCGCACGAAGCAGATGGTGCCGACCAGCCTGGCGCCCGCGAAGATAGGGTAGACATTGTGGAGAGAATTGACGACTTTGCCCAAGTGGGTCCGGTAGAAGCAGGCCAGATTGTCGACGCTCTTTCCGGTCCGGATGCACTGGAGGGTGGGGCTGATCCCCTCGTCCACATGGTAGATGTCCGTCACGCGCCTGCCGATAGCATATTCCGGCGACAGGTCGTCGATCTTGGCCTGGGCGCTGTTGAAATAGAGGATCGTCCCCTCAGTGTCGGTGATCATGATCCCTTCATAGAAATGATCGAGGATAGTCACAATGGAGAGGGTGGCCGGGTCGACATCCGGAAAGAGTGATGTGATGTGGGTTGCGTTCATGGGGCGTCTTCCGTGGTTGAACCTGCCGTGCCGGTATACTTCCGGCTGTTGCGCCAATGGCGTTGGGCTCATGGTACCGAGTCCTGGCGCGGGTTGTCAAGCCCTGCTGCGGCGGAATTGGAATTCGGAGCCCGTGCCGGCAAAGCGGGGTCAGGAGCTGCACAAAAGCATGGAGCAGCCGGGCCGGTTTCGGGCCCAGTCAGGACGTTTTCGGGCAAACCGCTCCTGGCCGGGCTGGGTA
>CAJXSB010000178.1 GCA_913060435.1 uncultured Desulfococcus sp. | reverse complement strand
TCCCGCACCTCGAGGCGCTTTTCATACTGATCGAGGGGACCGAATGTCTTTTCAAAATAGTACTTGTTGAAATCGCTCAGGCTCTTGCCGTCGGTCTCATGGATGACGTTGCCGTTGCCATCGATGATCTGGAGCCACGCCTTCCGCCCGGAATTCATGGCGGCGACGGCGAATATCTCCAGTTCGATGAGGAAAAGGACGACGCCGATAATGATAAAAACAGTCTTGTGTTCTTTCAGTAAAGATGCGATACTTTTTTTTTGGTTGATCATGCTGCATTCCCTGGAACGGATGATACGTGACGGCGGATGTCACCCCCGCCGGCGCGATATTAATGGTAAACATAACTACGATTTTGACGGTTGTACACGCGGGCGCCGAATATCCGCTGGAGGCTCGCCGGCATCCGTACCCCTCTCGCCGCCGCCTCCCCAATGGCGCCCATCGGAGAGCCATCGGGCAACCCATCGAATAAATGGTTACGTCCTATCACAGAGGCTGCTGCAAATTCAAGGCGTAAAACCCCAAGGAGTCAGGAACATCAAATGAAAGAGATTCGTCGAACGGCCAGAGAACGAATGAAAGGATACTGCCGGGTCTGCCCGGTATGCGACGGGCGTGCCTGCGCCGGGGAGGTCCCGGGAATGGGCGGCATCGGCACCGGAAGCGCCTTCATGAACAACCTGAGCGCTTTGGCGGCCTTCCGCCTCAACATGAAAACGATCCACGGCGTCACCGAACCCGACACCGGGGTCGAACTGTTCGGACGGCGGTTTGATCTGCCCGTTCTGGCCGCCCCCATCGGCGGGGTCTCCTTCAATATGGGCGGCAACATCACCGAAGACGACTACATTCGTTCGGTGCTGGCGGGCTGCGCTGAAAAAGGGACCCTCGGATGCGTCGGCGACGGCGTCCCCGGCTTCATCCACGAGGCCGGCTACACGGCGATCCGCGAATTGGAGGGCAACGGCATTCCCTTTATCAAACCCTGGGCGGATGCGGAGCTCTTCGACAAGATGGCCAAGGCCGAAGCCACCGGCGCCAGGGTGATGGGAATGGACATCGATGCCGCGGGCCTGGTCACCCTGAAGCTGATGGGGCGGCCTGTTGCGCCAAAGCCCCCGGCGCAGCTCCGGGAAATTATCCAGAAGACCCGCATGAAATTCATCCTCAAGGGGATCATGACACCGGATGAGGCCCGGCTTGCCGTCGATGTCGGCGCGGACGCCATCGTGGTCTCCAACCATGGCGGACGGGTGCTCGACCACACCCCGGGCGCCGCCGATGTGCTTGCCGATGTGGCCGGCGCCGTAAAGGGTCAGATCCTCGTTATCGCCGACGGCGGCGTCCGCAGCGGCGTAGATGTCCTAAAGATGCTCGCGCTGGGCGCCGACGCCGTGATGATCGGTCGCCCCTTTTCCGTGGCAGCGGTCGGCGGCCTCCAGGAAGGGGTCGCAGCATATATCGACCAGATCCGTTCCGAACTGGTCTCCGCAATGGTCCTGACCGGCACTGCATCGGTGTCGGCCGTCACCCCGTCCATTCTGCGCGAATGCCGCTGAGGAGGAAGCCCGGATGGAAAAAAAAGTCGTGATCACGGTTCTGGGCAAGGATCGGCCCGGCATCATCGCCCGGATCGCCAGGGTCCTCTTTGAACAGGACTGCAACGTCGAAAACGTCAGCCAGACGATCCTTCAAACCGAATTTTCAGGTATCTTCATCGTTTCGATCCCCGAGCGCCTGGCGATCGACGCCCTCTACAGCCGACTGATCGACCAGACCGAAGAGATGGACCTCCATGTCTACGTCAAAGGTCTCGAGTCGACCGAGTCCCATGGCAGCAGTACCGTGGGCGACCCCTTCGTCATCACCACGCAGGGGCCGGATCAGAAAGGGCTTGTCGCCGCCATAACGGCCATCATCGCCGCCCATGGCGTCAACGTGACCAACCTCCAGGCGATCTTCAAGGGCGGAGACGACCCGTCGAAAAACATCATGATCTACGAGGTGAGCATCCCGCCGGAAACGGACCGCTCTCGTCTCCATGGAGAGCTGCATCGGAAGGCCGAAGACCTTGGCCTCAACATCAGCATACAGCACCGGAAGATCTTCGAGGCCATCAACAGGATCTGAGATTTTCCTGTTTGAATCCCAAGCTAATTCTGGTATGGAAATAAATGGTTAGGGGCATGAGGGCCTCGGCAGAAGAGGATTGCACCATCGTGCTTCTCTCCTGGCCCGTCTGCCGCAAACCGAGTACGCCATGCACGGCACGGCCGGAGAGCCGCCGTTCCCGTAGAAATCGATCCGACCGTACACGAGGGCAAACCGGCGCATCCTCCCGAACAGTGGAAGTGAAAATGCGTCCATCCGACCGCTATCTGGAGCTGCAGCATGCACAACGACGACAATATCCAAACGAATGAAAAATGGCAGGAGATCAAGGCCCAGCGGGTGCGGGTCAAGTTGACCGACGGCCAGATCTTCCGCGGCAAGATCAATCTCAACAGCGAAGCGGTTCCGGCCGACCGCATGAGCGATTTCTTTTTGAAGGGGGTCAGCCCGTTCGTGATTCTTTTCGACGTGACCGCCCAGGGGAGGAATTCACTCTTCATCGTCAACAAGAGCCATATCCTCTGGATAACCCCCGATGACTGACCAACGCCGGTAAAAAGGCTGAACACGTCCAGCGGGCGATCGGCCCGGCGCCGCCGGATCGACCGTCCGACCGGACCCTCGTGAGGATCCAGTATGGAGAAAAAGATATTGCTGGCCTTGGACGAATCCAAGCATGCCAAAAACGCCATCCATTATGTCTTGCACATCGCCCCCCGGGTCAACCAGCTCCGGTATACCCTCTTCCACGTCCAGCCGCAGATTTCCCAGTTTCTCCGGGATGAGGCCCGGATCAACCTCAAGGCCCAGTCCGCCATGCACAAGCTCAAGCAGCAAAACGCCCGAAGCGCCCATGCCCTGCTGGAAAAATACCGGGATTATCTGGTGGACGGCGGCGTCGACGAGACGCACATCGAGTTGAAGACCGAGCCCAGAAAGCTCGGACTTGCCCGGGACATCATCGAATATGCGCAGAAGAAGCAATATGATGCTGTTGTCGTGGGCCGCCGGGGTCTGACCAAAATCCAGGAGGTCTTCATGGGCAGCCTGACCACCAAACTGATCGAGCATTCCCAGGTCATTCCGCTCTGGGTCGTGGACGGGAAGGTGGCGTCCCATCGGGTCCTGGTGGCGGTGGACGGCTCCGAAAGCGCCTTCCGGGCGGTGGACCACGTCAGCTTCATCTTCCGCAACAACCCTGATGCCGCCATCACCCTCTTTCACGTGACGCCCAGGCTCAAGGACTACTGCCGGCTCGATTATTTCACCGATGAGGCGGACATCGAGGCCGCCTTTCTCCAGAGCGACCAGAAATGCATCGATCAGTTTCTGGACATCGTTCAGAAAAAATTTGCCGAAGCGGGCATCTCCGAGGAACAGGTCACCATCCGGCAGGTCAAACCGCGATTCAGCATCGGCGAAACGATTATGGCGGAGATGCAAAAGGGGGACTACGGCACCGTTGTCGTCGGCCGGCGCGGCACGGACCGGGCCTTCTATCTGGGCAGCGTCTCCAACTATATCCTCTCCAAAGCCTCCCAGCGGGCCGTATGGCTGGTGTCGTGAACGATCTGCCTCAGCCGCCGCCTCCCGCCCCGGATGCCGGTGCCGAAAAGCCGCCGCGGCCGAGCAAATCCCAGCGAAAGCGGGAGATGATTGCACGCCAGAAGCTTGGGGAGCGCCTGGTGGCGCTCTCCCCCGAACAGATCGACCGAATGGCGGTGCCGGCGGTCCTGAAAGAGGCGGTCCTTTTCGCCCGAGCCCTGACCCGCCACGGCGCGCGCCGTCGGCAGATGCAGCGGATCGGCGTCTTGATGCGTGAGGTGGACCCAGGGCCGATCCAGGCGGCGCTCGCCCGGCTGGACCACCGCCGCTACGAAGCGGTGGTCCAGTTCAAACAGGCCGAGTCATGGCGGGATCGGCTGACGGCGGAGGGGGCGCCCGCGGTGGCGGAACTGCTGGCGGCTTTCCCCTCGGCCGATCGGCAGCGGGTCCGTCAGCTGGTTCGAAACGCGGAGAAGGCCGGCGATGCCGGGAAAAAGGCCCGGTCGTCGAAGCAGCTCTTCCGCTACCTCATGACACTCCTCGCCGAGGCATCGGAGGCGGACCGATGAGCTCCGGGACCCGCCCGTTCAACCATGCGCCCCGGCTTCACGAGTACCGGCTGCCGGACGACTGGATCGTCCTGGCCGGCCGCTCGGATGCCGACAACGACATCCTCAGCATCAAACTCGCCGCACCCAACGACTGGTGGTTTCACGTGCGGGGGACGCCGGGCAGCCACGTGGTGCTCAAGGCCCGGCCCGGCCGGGAACCGGATCGAGGCACCCTCCGGCAGGCGGCCGCCATCGCCGCTTACCACAGCAAGGCGAAAAACGCCGGCGTCGTACCCGTTGCCTGCACCCAGGCACGATACGTCACCAAGCCGAGGGGCGCCAAGCCGGGTACGGTCCAGATCCGCAAAGAGACGATCATCAAGGTTCGACCCGGCGTGCCCCATTCATGAAAAACCTCAATAAAGGCAGATCTTATGCTGACCCAACGCGAGATTCTTTCCACACTGGAAATGCTCCGCAACGAGCATCTGGACGTTCGCACCGTGACCCTGGGCATCAATCTCTTTCAATGCGCCGGCCATGACATCCAAAAATTCAAGGAGCAGATCCGGCAGCAGATCCTGGGACTGGCGGAAAACCTGGTCGCCACCTGCAACGACGTGGGCGACAAATACGGCATCCCGGTGGTCAATAAGCGGATATCCATCAGCCCCATGGCGGCGGTCGGGGCCGCATTCTCCCCCGGGGAGCTGGTCGAGGTCGCCCATACCCTCGACCAGACCGCCCGGGAGGCCGACGTTGACTTCATCGGAGGCTTTTCCGCGCTGGTCGAAAAGGGCATGGCCAAAGGGGACCGCGCCCTGATATCGGCGATTCCACAGGCCCTCACCGAGACCGACCGCGTCTGCGCCTCCATCAACGTGGCCTCCTCCAAGGCCGGCATCAATATGGATGCCGTGCTCCTCATGGGCCAGACCATCAAAACGGCCGCCGAGATGACCGCGGACCGGGATGGACTGGCCTGCGCCAAGCTCTGCGTTTTCGCCAACATCCCCCAGGACGTGCCGTTCATGGCGGGCGCCTATCTGGGGATCGGAGAGCCCGATGCAGTCATCAACGTCGGCGTCAGCGGACCCGGCGTGGTCAAGAAAGCCATCGACAGGGCCCTTGCGGCCCGGCCCGATATGCCGCTGGGCCTGATCTCCGAGGAGATCAAGCGCACGGCCTACAAGGTGACCCGCATCGGCGAGCTGATCGGCCGGGAGGTGGCCGAACGCCTCGGGACCCAGTTCGGCGTCGTCGACCTCTCCCTGGCCCCGACGCCCAACGTGGGCGACAGCGTGGGAGAGATCTTTCAGAGCCTCGGCCTCCGCAGCATCGGCGTCCCCGGAACCACGGCGGCCCTGGCCCTGTTGAACGACGCGGTCAAAAAGGGCGGCGCATTCGCCAGTTCCTACGTCGGGGGAATGAGCGGCGCATTCGTCCCCGTCAGCGAAGACCTCAACATTTCCCAGGCCGCGGAGGAAGGCTATCTCAGCATCGAAAAGCTGGAGGCCATCACCAGCGTCTGCTCGGTGGGCCTCGACATGGTGGCCATCCCCGGCGATACCACCGAGGACACCATCGCCGCCATCATGGCCGACGAGATGGCCATCGGCGTTATCAACAAAAAGACCACGGCCACCCGCCTGATTCCGGTGCCGGGCAAAAAGGCCGGCGACAGGGCGCATTTCGGGGGCCTTCTGGGGGAGTCGATCATCATGCCGGTACGGAATGTCGACGGCGCCAACACGTTTATCCGCCACGGCGGCCGCATCCCCGCACCGATCCAGAGCCTCACCAACTGATGCGATGCAGCCAACGACCATCCATGGCGGCGCCCGACGCGGCCAGAGCGAGGCCCTGCACAGGAAGGACGCCGGAAACGCAGCAAAGGAGGGGGGAATGATCATCCCCAACCGGGGGGAATGCTTTGTATTGATCCATGAGGCCCGGCCCCTCATCCACATCGTTGCCCATTCCATCCAGGTCTGCCGGGTGGCGCTCCTGATCGCGGACGGCCACCTGGCCCGGGCTTCCGACATCCGCCGGTCGCTGGTGCAGGCAGGAGCACTGCTCCACGACATCACCAAAACACGGAGCATCACCACCGGCGAACGCCACGCCGAAAGCGGCGGTGAATACCTGGCGGAAAGGGGATATCCAGAGGTGGGAGAGATCGTGCGCCAGCACGTTCAGCTGGACGACTTCCGTAAGGCCGGACCGGTGACCGAGGCGGAAATCGTCAACTATGCGGACAAGCGGGTGATCCACGACCGCATCTCGCCCCTGGCGGCAAGAATGGCTTATATCGTGGAACGCTACGGCCGTACACCGAAGCTCCGGGAGCGGCTCGAAAGGATCTGGCAGGAAACGGCGGCCATCGAAGAGAAGCTTTTCCAGCCGCTGCCATTTGGTCCTTCAGAAGTGGCGTCACGCCTCCCGGATGCGGGGCGCCGGAAGGAAATGGAGGCCTATGAGCAGACGATTTTGGCATATTGACCCTGCTGGGAGAATCTGCTATCTCCCATCCACATTCTGACCCAATACCCCAAAAAAAGGAGACCACCCCCATGGACCAAGTCAAAAAGATTCTTTTCGCCGTCCTGAGCAAAATCCTCAACGCCGTCCTGACCCGGAAAAACGTCGGGATCTATCTCTGCTTTGCCGCGCTCTACATCCTCCTCACGGGCTTGATGGGGTTTGCCGTCCTGGTTCTCGCCGTTCTTCAGGGGGTTCTGCTGCTGATATTGACCCGGCCCAACGCCGCCATCAAGAGCCTTTCCCACCGCATGGTGGTCTACATCTACAAGATGCTGCGGTATATCACGCTCTGCGAGGCCAAAAAGCCGTATCCCTTCGGCCCCATCCCCGAAGAGATCGAGCCTGCAGACGACGTCGACCTGACGGCGGCGCCGCCGGAGAAGAATTTTTTTGACCGGGCGGCGGGAACCCCGGCAGAGGATGCGGAGAGCGCTCCTTCACCCGAGAGCTCCGACACCCCGGCGACCGATCCGGCAAGCCCTGCAGCGGACGACGCAGCCGAACCGATTCCCATGGGACACTCGGACGACACCCCGCCGAAAGCATAAGGGCCAACCGAGGAGAATGACGATTCCATCACGCGGGCGAGGCGTCGGCCCGTCGGCCGAACGCCAGCCTGCCCGACCAGACCCGTTCGACAGCCACCGTTACGAAATCGTTTTTCAACGCATCCCCGCCCTCCAGCAGCACCGTTAGATACTCGGAGCTGACCCCCTTGAGGAGCCCCGTCTCGGAATCCCGCTCGTTTTCCACCAGCACCTCCACGCACCGGCCCAGGGCGCCGTTGTAGAACGCCTTCCGCTTGGCAGTCCCCAGCGACCGCAATCGCCGGCACCGTTCTTTGATCACATCGACGGGCACCGGATCGGGATAGCCGGCGGCAGGGGTGCCTGTTCGCGGCGAGAACGGAAAGACGTGGAGATAGCAGATGGGCAGGTCCCGGACCATGTCGAGGGAGTTTTGGAACGCAGCTCCGCTTTCGCCCGGAAACCCGACAAGCACATCCGCACCGATGGTCGCGCGGGGCATCTGATCGGCAATCTTCAGGACCACCGCTGCGAACCCTTCGCGGGTGTAGGGACGGTGCATCCTCGCCAGCACCCCGTTGTCGCCGCTCTGGAGCGGGACGTGAAAATGGGGGCAGAAGCGGCCGGAGGCCGCCACCAGTTCGATAATCTCCTCCGTCAGCTCCAGCGGCTCGATGGAACTGAGGCGGACACGGCCGATCCGGGCCTCGTCATCGATCCGCCGCAGGAGCGATGCAAGGTCCGTCGGCGGCGACAGATCGCGTCCATAGCAGCCCAGGTGAATGCCGGAGAGGACGACCTCCCGGAACCCGGAGTCATGCAGCTGCTGAATGCTCGCCATCACTTCGTCCACCGGCATGCTCCGGCTGCGGCCGCGGGCATACGGCACAATGCAGTAGGTGCAGAAGGCATCGCAGCCGTCCTGAATCTTGAGGGACGGCCGGGCCCGACGGCCGCTGGGAGCGGCGGAGATCCTCCGGAATTCCCGTGCATGCATGACATCACTGCGGTGAACCTTCGGCGGGCCGGAGCCGGCTTCCGGGAGCAGGACGGATCCGTCATCCGCGCCGACCGCCGCCAGGTGGGCTTCCACCAGGGGCAGGACCCGGTGCTTCTCGCCGTGGCCGACGATCAGGTCGACGCCGTCGATCCGCGCAAGGACCTCGGCTTCGGTCTGCGCGTAGCAGCCCGTCACCACCACGCAGGCGCCTGGATTGGCGCGTACGGCCTGGCGGACCGCCTGGCGGGACTGCATGGAGGCTTTTCCCGTGACAGTGCAGGTGTTGATGATGCAGAGCGACGCCGGCCAGGTCTCGGGGGCCGGCCACCAGCCGCCTTCCCGCAGCGCGACTGCGAGGGATTCGGATTCACATTGGTTGACCCTGCAGCCCAGGGTGACAATCTTGAACGACTTCAACGATACCTCTCAATCCATCCAGCGCCGAGAACTTCGTCCTCCCGATAGAAGACCGCGCCCTGGCCCGGGGTGACGGCCGTTTCCGGCCGGTCGAACACCAGCATTCCCTCCCCGCCGGCGGCGGGCTCGAAGACCGCCGGCACCGCTGTATGCCGATAGCGGATGCGCACCATCAGGCGGACGCCGCCGCCAGGGGGCCGGGCGATCCAACGAACGCCCGACAGCCGGCATCGACGAACCGCGAGATCCTTTTTGAACCCCACGACCAGGCGATTTGCACAGGGGTCCAGTGCGAGCACATAATAGGGCTCTTTCGCAGGA
>CAJXSB010000177.1 GCA_913060435.1 uncultured Desulfococcus sp. | reverse complement strand
CGAAAAGGTGAGACGCCGGGAAATCGTCGATCCGGTCCTGACCTTCCAGCTCGCCAATGAATTCCATCCGAAGCGGGTGATCCGCAACTATATCCCCGAGGACAACTCCTCCCGGAGCCACGCAGTCTTCCTGGAGTGGAACAACATCTTCTACGAGAGGCGCAAGAAGATCGTCTGGGGGCGAAAATCGAACGTCCGGATCGGGGTGGTCCAGTGGAAGATGCGGGCCTTCCGATCGCTCGAAGAGCTGCTGCAGCAGGTGGAGTTCTTCGTCGATACGGTATCCGGCTACAATGCCGACTTGATCCTGTTTCCCGAACTTTTCAATGCGCCGCTGCTGGCCCAGTACGACCAGAAGGATCCTCCCGTGGCCATGCGCGCCCTCGCCGGGCACACCGAGCGTCTCTGGAGCGAGATCCTGCAGATGGCGGTCACCTACAACATCAACATCGTCGCAGGAAGCCTCCCGGTCTACCGGGACGAGACCCTCTTCAACGTCTCGTACCTCTGCCGCCGGGATGGGACCTGGGAACACCAGTACAAGCTCCACATCACCCCCGACGAGGCGGAATACTGGGGATTCCGGGGCGGGAACGACCTCAAGGTCTTCGACACCGATGTCGGCAAGATCGGCATCCTGGTCTGCTACGATGCCGAATTCCCCGAGCTGTCGCGGATCCTGGCAGACCGGGGCATGCAGATACTTCTGGTGCCGTTCTGGACCGACACCAAAAACGGATACCTGCGAATCCGCCGCTGCGCCCAGGCCCGCGCCATCGAAAACGAATGCTATGTCGCCATCTCCGGGAGTGTGGGGAATCTCCCCAAAATTGAGAACATGGACATCCAGTATTCCCAGGCCGCCGTCTTCACCCCCTCGGACTTTGCATTCCCCCACGACGCCGTCGCTGCCGAGGCAACCCCCAACACGGAGATGACCCTCTTGACCGACCTCGACCTCGATCTGCTGAAGGAGCTGCGGAAGCACGGCAGCGTCCGCAACCTGGAAAGCCGTCGGAAGGAACTCTACAGCATCCGCTGGCTCGCCGAGCCGGGACCGAGCGCCTGACCATTTCCGCTGCCCCGCCAACACCGTGGAGACAGGAGAAGAGACCTTGGAAGACGCCGCTTTGCACAACATCATTCGCTACAGCGCCGGAGAGGACCTGCGGAAGGAAGCGCAGATGCTGATCGCCGAAGAGCCCCTCTCGATCCGCGTGGAGAACACCCCCTATGCCGTGGTGATGCGGACCCCTGGGGACGAGCAGTTTCTCGCCGCCGGCTTCTGCCTGGCCGAAGGCCTGGTGGACCGTGTGGAGGACTTCGCCACCCTCGGCCACTGCGAACAGATCGACCCCAACGTCATATCCGTCGTGCTGACCCCCCAACGCCGGGAAAAGGTCGCAGGACTCCTGGAGCGGCGCGGCTATATCAGCCAGACCAGCTGCGGCATCTGCGGCAAGGCGCTGGTGGAGGATCTTACCCAGAAGATGGTCCCCAGCACCGACGCTACGCCAATCGAGCTGGCGCGAATCATGGCCCGCATCAATGACGAGCGGCTGCTTGACCACCAGGCGCTATACCGGAAAACCAGCAGCGCCCACGGGGCGGTTCTCTTCACGAAACGCCTCGACGTTCTCTCCATCGGGGAGGATGTGGGCCGTCACAACGCACTCGACAAGGCCATCGGGCGGGCACTGCTGGAAGGCAGCCTGGCCCGTGCATCCATCGCCGCGCTCTCGTCGAGGATCAGCTACGAGCTGGTCCAGAAGGCCGCCCGCGCCGGCATCCCCATCATCCTCGGCATGAGCCGGCCGACGGCGCTGGCCGTCTCCCTGAGCCGCCGCATGAACATGACGCTGGCATGCGCCTCCAAGGAAGGGGACCTGCTCATCTTCTGCGGGAAAGAACGGCTGGCACTGTAGCGCCGCAGAATGCTATCTCCGGATCAGCCGTGCAACGGACTCGATGTGGTAGGTGTGGGGGAACATGTCCACGGGCTGGACCTCGACGACCTGATAATGGTCGGCCATCATGGCAAGATCCCGGGCCAGTGTGGCGGGGTTACAGGAGACATAGACGATCTTCGGGGCCGCCATCTCGATCACCTGCCGCACCACCTCTTTGTGCATGCCCACCCGAGGGGGATCGATGACCATCACCTCGGGCGTCTTTGCAATCCCTGACAGCAGCCCGCGAATATCCCCGGCCATGAAGCGGCAGTTGTCGATGCCGTTGATCCGGCAGTTCCGACGGGCATCGGAGACCGCGCTCTCCACGACCTCGATCCCGGTGACGGAGCGGGCCGCATCCGACAGATAGATGCCGATGGTGCCGGTGCCGCAGTAGAGATCCAGAACGTTCTCGCCGCCGGACAGCCCCGCATAGCGCCGGACGACATTGTACAGCGTCTCAGCACCCCGCGTGTTGGTCTGGAAAAAGGAGTTGGCGGAAATCTCGAAGGTGTGCGGGCCGATGCGGTCTCGAATGACGGTGCCTCCCAGCAGCGGCACTTCGAACTCGCCCACCGCGATGCCCGCTTTCCGCGCCGTAACGTTGTTGACCACCGAAACGATCGAAGGGTATTCGGCCATCAGGCGCTCCGCCAGGGGCAGAACGGCGTCGCGCGCCTCTGCTGCGGTGATGATGTTGACCATCCACCGGTCTTCGGCGACGGAATGGCGCAGCATCAGAAACCGCCAGAAGCCCTCGTGGGATTTCAAGCCGTAGACCGGGAGGGGCGAGGCCTTCAGGTAGCTGCGGACCGTATCGAGGATGTCGTTGCCCCGCCGGGGCTGAATCAGGCATGCGTCGATGTCGAGCACCTTGTGGAAGGTTCCCGGTACGTGGAGGCCGATGGCAAAGCCCCTGTCGACATCGGTCCTCCCCAGCTCGTCCGGCAGGAGCCACCGGCGGTCGGCGCAGGAGAATTCCATCTTGTTGCGGTATTCGAAGACGTTCTCGGAGGGGAGGGTCGGATGAACCGGAACCCCCCGGATCAGGCCGATGTGCGCGAGGGCGTCCGACACATGCCGCCGCTTGTATTCGAGCTGCACGGCATAGTCGAGAAACTGCCACTTGCACCCCCCGCAGAACCCGCTGTAGCGGCACGGCGCCTCCCGCCGATGGGGGGAGGTGTCGAGGAAGTCGATCACGCGCGCTTCCGCATAGTTTTTCTTTTTCCGGATGATCCGGGCCTTGACCCGGTCCATGGGGACCGCCCGGTCAACGAAGACGGCAAAGCCGTCCAGCTTGGCCAGGCCTTTGCCGCCAAACGCGATATCCGTAATCTCCAGTTCGATCTCCTGCCCTCTCTTGACGGCCATCACCTTCCTCCACTTTTTGAATCTTGCCTGCCCAGTCGAAATGCAGTATAAAGCAGCTGCTCATACCTGAATCACCGTGCAAAATCAAGGAGGGTTTTCCGATGACAGCGGCGGAAGAGACGAGCGCGACAATCCAGGAGATTTCCTTTGCCAGCGGGGAGTTTCAACTGAGAGGAACCCTCCATCTGCCCAGCGGCGTCCCTTCACCCCCGGTGGTCATCGGATCCCACGGACTTTTCAGCACCGGAAATTCACCGAAACAGATCGCGCTTGCGCAAACATGCACGTCGCATGGCATCGCCTATCTCCGCTTCGACCACAGGGGATGCGGGCAGAGCGACGGCGCATTCAGGGAGGTGACCTCGCTGGACGGCCGCAGGAAGGACCTGCTGAGCGCCGTCTCCGCCGTGCTCGCCATGGAGGAAACCGGAAGCGCCCTGGGTCTTTTCGGCAGCAGCCTGGGCGGCGCCGCCGTCCTTTCGGTCGCACGGGAATCCGGCGCCGCCGTCGTGGTCACCTATGCCGCACCCCTGACCGGCGCCAGGATCGTTGAAATGCTGAAGGCGGCGGAGGCGCCGGTCGATCATCCCGAGGTCGATCCCGAAATGCTTCATTTTGATGTTTCAAGCAAGACCGAGGGCATCGCCAACATCCTGATCCTTCACGGCGACTCGGACCGGATCGTATCACCGTCGGAGGCGCACCGGATCTATCAAAAGGCGAGGATGCCCAAGCGTCTCATACTGCTGAAAAACGGCGACCACGCCATGGGCCTGGCGGAGAATCAGGAGAAGTTTGTCCGGGAAGCCTCATCATGGTTCAAGGCGGGATTCCGGTAATCGGGTCCGGTCGTCGGACAACATCGCGGGCAGGCGTCCGGCAGAAGCGCTTTCGGGCCCCTGCCGGATCGCCGGCGTCGGGAATCAGCCGGCGGCGGCCTGGTCGGTCGGCCGGATTCTGATTTCCACGCGTCGGTTCATCTGGCGGCCCGCGGCGGTGGCGTTCGAAGCCACCGGCTGGCGCTCACCGTATCCGATGGATGAGATCCGGTAGGCGGAGACCCCCTGCTGGATAATCAGGTTTTGGACCGCCTCTGCACGACGCTCGGAAAGGCGCTGGTTGTATTCGGCGCTGCCGGTGCTGTCGGTATGCCCCTGAATGATGATCTGGGTCTCGGGATACTGGACCATCACCTGGGCAATCCGGTTGATCTCACCGTAAAGTCCGGGCCGGACAACCGTCGAGTCGGTATCAAACGTCACGTCGCCCTTGAGGGTGATGGCCAGGAGGTTTCCCTCCCGCTCGATCTGGGCGGCTTCGGACTGGGCGAGGGCCTGTCGGAATTCCGCCTCCTGCTGGTCCATATAGTTGCCGATGCCGGCGCCCGTAAGGCCGCCGACGGCGGCCCCGACCGCCGCACCGATCAGGGTGGCCTCGGTGTTCTTGCCGATCAGCTGGCCGGCCAGTGCGCCGGCGGCAGCGCCGCCGGCGGTTCCATAGACCGCCCCCTTGCCGGTTTTGGTCTGGGGCGCGGCGCAGCCTGTCATTACGACGGCCGCGGCGAGTACGATGGTGATTATCCTCTTCATGGTGTGATTATCCCTCTCTGGTTGCAGAACTTGCCGCTACGTGCAGCTGTACGGTTTCCCAGGCGGCAGTAGGCGCCGCTCCTGATTTACCGGGCGCACAGTCATCTATAGACCATCATCAGGCGCGTGTCAACGCCGCTGGCACGCCCTCAGCACAAGTCCGTCAAGAGTGGTTCCGGCCCCGAAAGCGCCCTTGCACCACAGCCCTGGAAAGCGTATATTTTGGATCTGACCGTCGGATTTCGTCCCGCCCGTGGACGGAGGCCAAAGGCCCATGGAACTCGAAGGCTGAGTTCGGATGAAAACCTGCCGTTGTCCAGCGCCGCCGCACGGACCGCAGCGCCGGCAGCGGGCACGCACCAAAAGGAGAGCTCCCATTGAAAACCCATGATGTTGCACGCTTCGCCCCGTATCCGTTCCGCGTCGGACAGAAGATAAATATCCAGGATGGTCCCAGAAAGGGGGACTGGGAGGTCATCGCTGTCTCCGATCACAAGGTCACGTTGAGATGCCCCATCAGCCGGAAAGAGTTTGCCTGGAGCCGCTTCTGCTATTTCCTGGAAGAGCAGAAAGGGGTGGAATGGCCCCAGCAGGATTGATCCCCCCGACGCTGCGCCGCTGCGTCAGCGCCATGCTGCCGCCCCTCATCCTGCTGCTGGCCGCAGGATGCAGCACCGGGGCCGGGGGCGCGGGACCTTCCCCATCCCCGTTCAGCAGCATCCTGGCTTTCTACGAAGGGCCGCTGGACCACCTCTCCGCCGTCCGCCGCGGCGTCTGCCCCATGCATCCCTCCTGTTCCGCATATGCCCGCCAGGCCGTGGCGCGACACGGAGAGGTGCTTGGATGGATCATGGCCTGCGACCGGCTCATGCGCTGCGGGAGGGATGAGGCGCGCCTTGCGCCCAAGATCCGGGTCAACGGCCAATGGCGCTACCATGACCCCGTAGAGAGGAACGATTTCTGGTGGCAGGAAGAACCCGCCGGCACCCTGGGGGGCGCGGCCGGGCCAGGGGAGGGGAGAGGGGCTGCAATGCCCGGCGATATCAACGCACCGCTTCCCGGGGGTCATCCTCCAGCGGCGGATTCGGTCGACAGGCAAGCTTCATCCGACGATGCCTGGCGCGCAACCGTTCGCCCAGAATCAACAGGAAGAACGCCGCACCGTTGACAAGGATGATGGTCGCTCCCGAAGTCAGGTTCCACCGGTATGAAATCCAGAGGCCGAACAGGGTGAGGATGCAGCTGATCAGGGAGGAGAGAAGCATCATGCCCCAAAGGGAGTCGGAAAATTTTTCCGCGATGTAGGGCGGTATGGTCAGCATGGCGATAACGAGGATCAGGCCCACCACCTGAATGACGATCACCACGGAAATCGAAATCATTCCCAGCAGCAGGAAATAGAGGCCTCCCACCGGAACGCCGCGCAGCCTTGCGAACTCCGCATCGTAGGACATCGCCACAAAAGCACTGTAGAAGCGGAAGACCAGCGCCGTCACCACGGTAACCACGGCGGCCATGGCCCAGAGATCCGTCGCCGGAACGGTGAGGATGCTCCCGAAAAGATAGCTCATCAGATCGACATTATAGCCGGGCGTCAGGTCGAGGAGGACGACCCCCAGCGCCATACCGACAGCCCACAGCACTCCGATGACCGTGTCGGACCGATGCCGGTCCCGGACCGTCATGGCCGCCATGATCATGGCAACCACCAGAGCGAATCCAAAGGTCCCGAACATATAGGGGAGCCCCAGGAAACAGGCGAGCCCGATACCCCCGTAGGCCGCATGGGCAATGCCGCCGGCCAGGAATACGATGCGGTTGACCACCACCAGGGTGCCGATCACCCCGCAGGCGATGCTGGCCAGCAGCCCGGCCATCAGGGCGTTTCTCAGGAACTCGAATTGGAGGGCTTCCCACATGTTTTACTCCCGTGCGTCCGCAGGACCCGGTGGGGGATGCCGTGGGCAACCAGCTCGACCGGGCACTGGTACATGTGAATCATGTCTTCCGTGATCTCACCGCCGTCATGATAATGGAGCTTTCGGTTGACGCAGGCGACGGATTTGACATAGCTGGAGATCACCATCAGGTCATGGTTGACGATGATGATGGTGATGCGCTTATTGAGGTCCCGGAGCAGATCGAAGAGCTGGCCCTGGTGAAATGCATCGACGCTTGCCGTGGGCTCGTCCAGAAAAAGAATGTCGGGTTCGGCGGCCATGGCCCGGGCAATGAAGACCCGCTGGCGCTCCCCCCCGGAGAGCCGGCCAATGCGGCGGTCCCTGGAGGCCCACATGTTGACCTTCTCCAGAACCGTCCGTGCCGCCTCCCGGTCCTCCCGGGTGTGACCGCCCCAGCGCCGGGATGGATCGATGCGCCCGGTAAGCACCACATCCATGACCGATATTGGAAAATTCCGGTTGATGCCGATCTCCTGGGGCATGTATCCCAGACGACGGGAGACCCGTCGGGGCGCCTCGCCCAGGATGCGAACCTCCCCGCTGTCCGGCTTCAGAAGACCGATCATCAGCTTGAGAAGCGTGGTCTTGCCCCCGCCGTTGGGGCCGATGAGAGCGGTAAAATCACCGTTTTTCAGGCTCAGGTTGACATGCTGCAGTACAGGCTGACCGTTGTAGGAAAATGAAACATCCCGTATCTCGACTGCCGGTGTTTCCTTCATCTGCCTTGCCTCATCATTATTCTGGATCATTATTCCGGGGCTCAGGGGTGACATCACGCCATCGGCGAGATCAGCTCCGGGCTCCGGGAATGACGTCGAGGGCATCTTCGATATGCCGGCAATAGAGATCCACGATGCCCCGGATAAAACCGAGGCCCTGGTTTTCCAGGGAGACGGAGATACCCGCGTTCTCGAAGGCGAGCCGCCATGAGTGGTTGTCCCCGGACATGTCTTCTTCAAAATGGAGACCCGCCACCAGCATCATCGGGATGAGCTTGACTTTCCGAAAGCCGTCCTTTTTCACTTCCTGGATGACGGCGTCCATGGTGGGGTAGCCGTGTTCCACCAGCCCCACATAGATCCCCGAGTCACAGCTTTTTCGAAAGATATAGTCCAGGGCGACATAGCTGCTCCAGCTGGGATGATCCGTGCCGTGGCCGATCATGACCATGGCCTCGTCCGGCGCCGCCGTAAAATGGCGCATCAGGGCATCGACAATGGCCTCGTAGTCTTCGGGCTGGCTCAAAAGGGGCAGCCCCATGGAGGTCCGGATGCCGCAGTCCCGCACCTCTTCGATCAAGCGGTAGAACTCATGGCCGCAGGTGAAATGGAGCGACTGCACCACGGCCCAGGGATATCCCTGCTCCCGAAGCTTGGAGAGCACCTGGTGGGGATGCTGCATGTTGGTGTTGTAGTTTCGGTTCGAATACTCCTTGATCTGGCGGGACGAGAAGGCCCAAAAGATCGGATGGTCGGAAAACCGCTCCCGGCAGATATCGTTAATGAAGGAATAGGTCTTCATGGCGCGGGTCGTGGTGCCGAAGGCGGCCAGTACAATGGGAAACTTCATTCAATCGCTCTCTTTCCGGGAATCGCTCATCTCTCCGGGGCATTGGTCGGTGCGGGCAGCGCCTGCCGCCGTTTCAGGTCAGCGGCGGATCTTCCGTACAATATTTTTCGTACTCCGCCTCAAAGACAACCGGCACCCTTTTATGCAAATCCGCCAGAAGAGGCAACATAATTTCTCGAATCTGGGGATGCGCGGCCCTGGAGCACCGAAGCTGGAAGACATGCTTCCATTCCCGCAGGTTGGCCGTCATGACCACCTCGGTCTTCAGGCTGTTGGGAAGCACGCTGCGGGCCTCCTGGGGGCTGGCGCCGCCGGCGATCAACTTGAGGTAAGTCTTTTCCGCATGGGCCATGGCCGACAGCCAGTCCTGATATGCCTGAGACGCCTCTGCCCAGAAGAAGGGCCGGATCACGGTAATTTCATTTCCGAACTTGTCATGGGCATAATTGGCATACCGGGTCGACTCCTGGCTGTAAGAGGCGAGGCGGTGCCGGACCAGCTCATGGCTGACGCCCCGATCGCAGATGAACCGGACCGTGATGTTCATATGCTCGATCACGCTGTGATGGCCGGATCGTGTGATGCGT
>CAJXSB010000176.1 GCA_913060435.1 uncultured Desulfococcus sp. | reverse complement strand
AAGGTCGAAGTCTTCGCCGCCCAGGTGGGTGTCGCCGCTGGTGGCCTTGACCTCGAAGACGCCGTCGCCGATGTCGAGCACCGAGATGTCGAAGGTGCCGCCGCCCAGGTCGAAGACGACGATCCGGCTGTCATCGCCCTTGTCCATGCCGTAGGTCAGGGCCGCCGCCGTGGGTTCGTTGATGATCCGCAGCACGTTGAGCCCGGCGATTTTGCCGGCATCCTTGGTTGCCTGGCGCTGGCTGTCGTCAAAATAAGCGGGCACCGTGACGACGGCGTCGGTGACCGTCTCGCCGAGGTATGCCTCCGCGCTCGCCTTCAGGTTGGCCAGGATGAACGAAGATATCTCCGCCGGGCTGTAAGATTTGCCCTTCAGTTGGATCCGGACGTCGCCGTTGGAAGCCTTTTCGATCGGGTAGGGCAGGATCTTCCGGTCTTTCTGCACCTCCGGAGAGTCATATTTCCGTCCGATCAGCCGCTTGACGCCGAAGACCGTGTTCTCGGGGTTGGTGACCGCCTGGCGTTTGGCGATCTGCCCCACGATCCGCTCCCCGCTGCCGTTGATGGCGACCATCGAAGGGGTCGTCCGCCCGCCCTCGGGGTTGTTGATGATGGCGGTTTCGCCGCCCTGCATGATCGCGATGCAGGAGTTGGTGGTTCCCAGGTCTATTCCAATGACATGTTTCATGTGTTGTCCTCCATTGTTGGATAATTGCATTACTAAAAATAATTTAACTAAAAAGTAATGTAATATCCGGCGATGTCAACCGGATTTTTTGCCTTGGTGAAACCGCCGGCCTTTTTTCCTGGGGCGCCCCTGCCGGGGTCTTTGACTCCCGGCGCGTCGTTTGATATATTTTGCAGTACGCCCAGCGCCTTTGATGATTCCTTGACCATTTTCTGGAACTCTCCAATCCTGAGAGGAAAATCCATGGAAACACCTGAGCCCCAGGGGAAGGGACGCCGCATCGGTTTCCGGGTGGTGGTCTGCGCCCTGGTCCTGGCTGCCGGCGTTGTCGGGATGCTGGCCCTCTCCCGGCTCAAGGAGCCTCCGGCCGAAGCTTCCGGTGAGGAGCGGCCCATCAAGGTCGAGACCCTCGTGGCCCGGGCCGAGGATGTCCAGGTCGTCATCCGCGGATTCGGCGAGGTCCGGCCCCGGGATGTCGTCGCCCTTTCACCGGAGGTCTCCGGGCGGGTGGTCCGGATCCATCCTCGACTGGAAGCGGGCGAGGTCGTCGACGTGGGCGAGATCCTGGTCGGCATCGACCCCCGGGACTACCAGGCCGCCCGGGACGACGCAGCGGCGAGGGCGATCCAGATCGAGGCGGCCATCCAACGACTGGAAAAGGAGTTCGAGACCGCGCGGAAGCGGCTCGGGACCCTGAAGCGCAACCGCGCCCTGGCCGGGGCCGAATTCCGGCGGTTGCGGCGCCTCCTCCGGGAGGACCGAGTCGGGACCCGTTCGGGTGTGGACCAGGCCGAGCAGGCATTTAATGCGGCCGCGGACCAGGTCGATCTCCTGGACGAGCAGATCGCGCTCTTTCCGATCCGGATCCGGGAGAGCCGGGCGGCCCTCGCCTCGGCCCGGGCCGCCCTCGATACGGCGGCAGCCAACCTCGATCGATGCACGATTCGCGCCCCATTCCGCGGTCGGATCAGGGCGGCCGCCGTGGAGGCGGGGCAGTATGTCACCCCCGGCGGTGAGCTCCTCTCCCTGGCAGACGACTCAGTGCTCGAAATCGAGGTGCCCATCGACAGCCGGGACGCCCGGAAATGGCTTCGGTTCGACGAGACCGCGGCCCGGAGCGGAGACGGCGCCGCCTGGTTTTCCGGCCTGACCCGGGTGCCCTGCACCATCCAATGGACCGAGGAGAGCGGCGGTCCTCCCTGGACCGGGCACCTCCACCGGGTGGTGCGGTTCGAGCCCGAGACCCGGACCCTGACGGTGGCGGTCCGGATCACCGCGGCCGAAGCCCGGGGGGCCGGCGCCTTCCCCCTGGTCGAGGGGATGTTCTGCGCGGTGGCCGTCCCGGGCCGGATGCTCGAGGGCGTCGTCCGGCTGCCGCGGTGGGCGGTTACCTTCCGGGAGACGGTCTACCTGGCCGAAAGGAACCGCCTGAAAACCGCCCCCGTCACAGTGGCCTGGACCGACGGGGAGGAGGCCTTCGTGTCCGAGGGGATCCCGGAGGGGCAGAAGGTCATTGTCACCCGCCTCTCGGACCCCCTGGAGAACGCCCTGCTGGAGATCATCCCCCGGACCACGGCGGAGGACCGGTCGTGAGAACCCTGCTCGCCGCCTTCGTTCGCAACAGCGTCTTCGCCAACATCCTGCTGCTGCTGATCCTCATCGCCAGCGCCCTTGCCGTCGACTCCATGATCCGGGAGACCTTCCCCGAATTTTCCCTGGACATGATCTCGGTCTCCGTGCCCTACCCCGGCGCCGACCCGGAGGAGGTCGAGGAGGGGATCAGCCGGAAGATCGAGGAGGCTGTCGAGGCGGAGGAGGGCATCAGCCAGTACACCACCACCGCTGCCGAGGGCATGGGGACGGCCCTCATCGAGGTCGACGAGACCTATGACGTCAACGAGGTGCTCGACCGGGTCCGCAGCCGCATCGACGCCATCTCCACCTTCCCCCTCGACGCCGAGAAGCCGATCATCACCGAGATGACCATCAAGGAGTCGGTGGTCCTGGTGGCCCTCTCCGGCGAGATGTCCGAGCGCCGGCTCAAGGAGTGGGCCAACCAGCTCAAGGACGAGTTCCAGCAGGTTCCCGAGATTTCCCAGGTGTCGGTCTTCGGCGTCCGGGACTACGAGATCGGCATCGAGGTCTCCGAGGCCCGCCTCCGGGAGTACGGCATCACCTTCGCCCAGGTGGTGCAGGCGGTGCGGCAAAGCAGCATCAACCAGGCCGGCGGCACCATCCGCACCCGGGGCGAGGAGATCCGGGTGCGGACTGTTGGGCGGAAATACACGGGGCGGGAGTTCGCCGGCATCGTGGTCCTGGCCCGGCCCCAAGGGGAGATCATCACCCTCGACCGCCTGGCCCGCATCGACGACGGGTTCACCCAGGATCCCGTCCGTTCCACGGTCAACGGACGACGGGCGGTTTTCCTCAACATCTTCAAAACCCAGGAGGAGGACGCCCTCGTCATATCAGAGGCGGTCCACGCCTTCATCGCCAAAAAGCGGATGCAGCTTCCGGAAGGGGTGGATATCCGGGCCATCTACGATGCCACGGACATGCTCCGGGACCGCATCCGACTGCTCACCAAGAACGGGGTCATCGGGCTCGGCCTGGTCTTCATCCTGCTGTGGCTCTTCCTCGACATGCGCCTCAGCTTCTGGGCCGGCATGGGCATCCCCATCTCCCTGGGCGGGGGGATGGTCCTTCTCTGGATGCTGGGTGCCACCATCAACATGATCTCGCTCTTCGGGCTCATCATGGTGCTGGGAATCGTGGTGGATGATGCCATTGTCGTGGGGGAGGCCATCTATGTCCAGCGGCGGTCGGGAAAACCGGGCCCGGTGGCCGCTGTCGACGGCGTCATGGAGGTCGGCATGCCGGTTGTCGCCGCCGTGGTCACCTCGGTGGTCGCCTTTCTGCCCCTGGCCTTCATCAAGGGCACCATGGGCAAATTCATCGGCGTCCTCCCGGTGGTGGTCATCGCCTGCCTGGTCATCTCCCTGGTAGAGTGCATGCTCCTTCTGCCGGCCCACCTCAACCACCTGCCGGTCCCAGATGCGGCAAGGCAGCAGCGGTGGAAGGGGCGTTTCGGCAACCTGACCGCCCGGGGCCTGTCGTGGTTCGTCTCCCGGATCTACCGGCCGTTTCTGCGAAAGGCCCTGGCGTGGCGGTATTTCGCCTTCTGCACCGCCGTCAGCGTGCTGCTCATCGCCGCCGGCCTGATCCAGGGCGGCATCGTCAAATTCGAGGCCCTGCCCGAGCTCGACGGCTTCATCATCACCGCCAATGTCGAGTTTCCCAACGGCACGCCGCCGGAGGTCACCCGGGCGGCCGTCGACCGGATCGAAGCCGCTTTGCTTGCGGTCAACCGGGAAACCCGAACCACCTCGGGGGATCCCCTGGTCCAGAACCGGATGAGCATCATCGGCCAGTCCCTGGGGCAGGTCCCGTCCTTCGGCCCCCACCTGGGCGGCATGTACGCCATCCTCCTGCCCTCCGAGCGCCGGGGGATCCACTCCAAGGAGGTCGAGGTCCTGTGGGAGAAGGCCGTGGGGGCGATTCCCGGGGCCCGCGCCCTTACCTTCGAGGGAATGGCCGCCGGGCCGCCGGGGGCCCCCATCGAGGTCTGGATCCAGGGGCACGACATGGGGCGGATCCTCCATGCGGCCGAAGACCTGATGGCCCGTCTCCGCCAGTTCGACGGCATCTACCAGGTCCGGTCCGACTTTTCCCCTGGAAAGAACGAGCTGCGGCTGCGCCTCAAGCCGGAGGCGCGGCCCCTGGGCCTCACCGTCGACGACCTTGCCCGGCAGGTGTATGCCGGCTATTTCGGCGAGGAGGCCGTGAGGCTGCAGCGGGGCAGGGACGACATCCGGGTCCGGGTCCGGTACACCGCCGACGAGCGGGGCCGCCTCTCGGGTTTCGACCAGGTCCGCATCCGGACCCCCGGAGGCCACGAAGTCCCCCTCCGGTCGGTGGCCGACATCGACTTTTCCCCGGGGTATGCGACCATCACCCGCACCGACGGGATGCGTCGGGTCGCCGTAAGCGCCGCCGTGGACACCGAAAAGGCCAACACCAACGAGATCCTCGCAGACCTTTCGGGCGGTTTTTTCGCTGAGCTGAACGAACGGTACCCGGGCATCTACATCTCCCTCCAGGGCGAGAAGAAGAAGATGCGCGACTCCTTTTCGAGCCTCTACAAGGGCTTTCCCCTGGCGATGATCGGCATCTTCGTCATCATCGCCACCATGTTCCGATCGTATGTGCAGCCGTTCGTCATCATGTTCACCGTCCCCTTCGGCATCATCGGAGCCATCCTGGGCCACCTGCTGATGGGGTACAACATGTCGCTCCTCAGCATCTTCGGCATGGTGGCCCTCACCGGTGTCGTGGTCAACGACGCCATCGTCCTCATCGAGCGCATCAACGGGAACCTGGCCGAAGGGATGCCCTTTTTCGAGGCCATCGAGGCCGGCGGTGCGCGGCGGTTCCGGGCGATCATCCTCACCACTTTCAGCACCATGGGCGGGCTGCTTCCCCTGATCGCCGAAACCGACATGCAGGCCAAATTCCTGATCCCCATGGCCCTCTCCCTGGCCGCGGGGGTCGGCTTCGCCACGGTCCTGACCCTGGTCCTGATCCCATGCCTCCTGGTCATCCTCAACGATTTCCGGCGCCTGGCCCACCGCCTGTACCAAGGCGTCTGGCCGGCCCCGGAGGCGGTGGAGCCCGCCCGACTGCGAGCGGCCCCGGCCGTGGGGGACCACGGCCCCGTCCCGCCGCCGCGGGCCCCGGTCGTCAGCATCGGCCGGCAGGATCGACCGCCCCGGTCCGGTGCCCGTTAACCCAGCCATGCAAAGGGGGTGAGCTCCATGGTGCAATGGTCTTTTTGGCTGACAATGCTGCTCCTGCCGCTGTTGCATGGACCGCTCGCGGCCGGTGAGGCGCCGCCCGACATCCGCACCGTCCGGGTGCTGGATCTCGAGACCGCACGGCGGATCGCCGTGGCCCGGAACCCGTCGCTTTCGGCGGCGGCCGACCGGGTGACCCAGGCCCGGGAACGGGTCTTCCAGGCCCGGTCCGCCTACTGGCCCCGGGTGGACGCGGATCTCGGCGCTTCGCGGGTCTGGCGATCCGACACCGCCCTTGCCGCTTTGGGCAACCCGGAGGATCCGGAAGACTTCTTTACCGCCGGCATTGGGGCCGGCTGGACCCTTTTTGACGGCTTTGAGCGGAAATTCAGAAACCTTTCGGCACGCTACGGCCTCGAGGAGAGCCGGGAGGCGCGGCGGGACGCCCGGCGGCTAATCCTCTCATCGGTCTCCCTCGCCTACTACAACGCCCAGCTCCAGCGGGCCAACATCGCCATCTCCGCAGCGGACGAGACCTTCAACCGCCGCCAGGTCGAGATCGCCCGGGCCCGGGAACGGGTGGGCACCGGCGCCCTCAGCGACGTCCTCAACTTCGAAATTCAGGCCAACACCGCCCGGACGTCCCTGATCCTGGCCCGCCGGGACTACCAGGCGGCGCTCTACGGACTTGCCGCCCTCATGGGTCTGCCCGACGCCGCCTTTCCACCCGGGACGGATCTGGCGGAACTCGCGGCGGTCTCTCCCGACGAGATGCATCCGCCCGACGCCGAGCCGCTGGTCGTCTACGCCCTTGGCCATCGCCCGGATGTGCTGCAGGGAGAGCAGGCGGTGAAGCGGGCGGCATCCGGGGTGGGCGAGGCCCGGGCCGGCCTCTATCCCGACGTCGATCTCGGCGGATTTGTGGACGGGGAGCGCACCGGGGACATGGGGTTCCGGGAGGAGGATTTCGGCGGCAGTCTGGTGATGACCTTCTCCTTCAATCTCTTCGAGGGGGGGAACACGAGGGCCCGGATCCGGGAGGCCGAGGCGCGAAGGTCCGAGGCGTCGCATCTCCTGTCGAACCTCCAGAACGATGTGGCCGCCGAGGTCCGCCAGGCCGTGGAGGCCGTCCTGCTCTCCCAGGAGCAGCTGGTGCTTCAGCAGGCCAACGCAGAGCTGGTGCAGCAGAACCGCGACCTCGTGGAAAAGGAGTATGCCGCCGGGCAGGCCTCTCTGGTCCGCCTCAACGAGGCCCAGCGGGATTTCACCCAGGCCCAGAGCCGCCTCGCCCTGGCGCGGGTCGCCCTGCGGCAGTCCTGGCAGAACCTCACCGCTGCCACCGGCGAAATCTTGTGGGACTTCGGGGAGGATCACCCGTCGGCATCCAATGGCGAGGACATCTCCGGGAGGCCTGGGGCCTCGGCAGGAAATAATTGAGCCATTCCCATTGCGGGATTCAGGAGTCGATATGGAGATGGAAGAAGACATACGGGAGAAGGTCGATATCCGCAGCAAGGATGTCACGGATCTGAACTTCATTCGGGATACCGGTCGATATGTTTTTCGACGGCACTACCGGCAGGGGCTGCGCTCCCGAATTATGGCGGTGCTGGATGCGGGGGACGTTCGGGTGGAGGCCGAAGGCCGCATGGAAGGCGGCATCCGGGTCTTCCCGCGGGCCCTGCCAAAAAAAATGCTCCGCATCTTCATGAGCCGGTTCAAACGGACGTCCGAGGCCCTTGCGGAAGCCCGGATCTACAAGCTGATCGAGGCGAGCCTCGGCGCCGGCCATGTTGCGGCGTCGAGTGAATTCATCGTCTCCTATCGCCGGGACGGCGGCCGCCAGGAGATTCTGTTGTGCGGACTGCAGGATTATGTGGCCGGGGAGATCCTGGATCCATGGGAACTGGAGCGGGGAGAACTGGAAAGGGGGGAACTGACGGGGAGGGAATCAGACCGGGAGAAATTGTTCCGGGAATCATCTACCCGTGGAAATCATCTGGCGGGGCTTTGCCGGAGCATTCAGGCAAAGCAGGGTGTGGCCGGGGACGAGGCCCTGTCAGACCTGATTGAACGTGCATGGTCGAGTACCGAGGATCTTGTCAGCCGGCTCAAGCAGATGATTCTGAAAACCAGATGCATCCCCGATCTTTCGGGTATCGGGAATCTGATCCTGACGAATGACGGGGATATCGTACTGGTGGACATCAACAATGTATCAACGGTCATCATGGACGATCTCATCCGCACCGACGACAAGGGGTATCCCGTCTGCGACAAATCCATCGAAGTGGTGGCCATTCTGGAGCGGCGCCTGCTGGAGCGGACCATCGATATGGCGAACCCCATCTACGGGCATTTTCTCGATCCGGCCAGGATGCGGCGGGTAAGCCGCTTGGAGGAAGAGTTCTTCAAGGCCCAGCGGGGATGACCCCAAAAAAGGCAGGGCCCGGAGGCCCTGCCATGAGGAGACATGCAGATTGCAGGAATGATGTTTCCATCGGGTGAACGAAACCCGATCGTTGAGATGCGCTGGACTGCATCGGAGATGGTGCCGGCGCTCCGGGACAGGCAGGGCTATTTTGTGTGGTCGCCGGGAAGCCTGGGCGGAGAGGGGCTTCCCGGCGGAAGGGAGCGTCAGATGGCGCCCTTTTGGATCATCTCGATGACGGTGTCGTTGATATCGGGATAGTAGAGCTTCTGGCGGGCGGCATCATTGATCTTCTTTTCCCACTTCATGAAGGACTCCACGTTGCGGAGGGTGTGCTCGGCGCTCTTGGGGTTGCCTTTTTCCGCGATCTCCCGGATGCCGATGAGGGTGTCGGGGTCCTCGGGAAAATAGAGGGGCAGCACGCCCTTGTCCTTGGGGCTTGCCTCGAACTGCTGCAGGACATTGCGCTCCCGTTCGCAGTCGACCAGGAATTTTTCGAGGCTGAAGAAATTGAGGCTTCCCAGGATGCCGAAGGCGTGCCGAACGATATGGACGCCGTATTTTCGCATGAGGTTCCGGCTCAGCTCGGACTCGAGGATCGCCTCCTGGGTGAGCTCGGGAAGGGTGGTGGCGCCGCCGGACTGGGCGGAGGGCAGCCCGGTGATCCAGGTGTTGACGCGGGCCATGGCGGCATTGGAGAGGGGCTGGTGCGGCGAGCTGTAGGAGAGGTCCCCGCCGGCCTCGGTAACCCCCGGAATGCCCCCGTGCATGCAGAAGACGCCGGGGTTGACCGTCTGGGCGACCACCATCATGAAGAGCACCTGGGCATGGATCTGCGTCAGCAGCGCCTCCGGGCTGCCGGGGCCCGAAGATCCGGCGATGGTCAGGTCGAGCAGCAGCAGGTTGTGGCCGCATCGGCACGAGCGCAGGAAGGCGTCCACCATGGTGCTCATGGGGGTCAGCGACGTAATGAGGCTGGTGCCGTCCACCCAGTGCTCCTTGCCCTTGAGAAACGATATCTCATCGTCGGACATGCCCTTGGTGGTGGTCATCTTGAAACCGGGAAAATGC
>CAJXSB010000175.1 GCA_913060435.1 uncultured Desulfococcus sp. | reverse complement strand
GGCCTCCGACGGCGGCGCATCCGGCCGCCCCTGATGAACAGCGACAGGAGAGTCCATCCATGGAAACAAACCATACCGTATATCAGCAGATCCAGGAGATCCTGACGCCGCTGGTTCCCGAGGGTACAGCCGTCGCGATGGAGACCGACCTGACGGTCGACCTGGGCCTCGATTCCCTGAAGGTGATGAAGATCCTCGAGGATCTGGAGGACAGCTTCGACATCTCCATCCCCATCAACATCCTGCCCGACGTCCGCACCGTGGAAGATCTGGTGCTGCAGATCCAGAAACTGACCCAATCCTAGACAGGAATCCCAATGAACATTTTCGACAAGTTTCAGCCGCTGGCGCAGACGCGCCAGGCAATGGCGGAAAAGGCCGGTGCCTTTTTCAACATCGTGATGGAGGAGGTCCTGTCGGCGACAGAGGCCGTGATCGACGGCCGCCGGGTGATCCTCGCCGGCTCCAATAATTATCTGGGGCTGTCGTTCAACCGGCAATGCATCGAGGCGGCATGCGTGGCAGCCCGGGAGGCGGGCACCGGCACCACCGGATCCCGGATGGCCAACGGCACCCTTTCCGGTCATGTGGCGCTGGAGCGGGAGCTGTCCGATTTTTTCGGCCGCAGCAGCACCATCGTCTTCTCCACCGGATACATCGCAAACCTGGCGATGCTGTCGACCGTGGTCGGGCCGGGGGAGGTCATCCTGCTGGACGCCGACTGCCACGCCAGCATCTATGACGGCTGCCGGCTCGGCTCCGCCGAGGTGATCCGCTTCCGCCACAACGATCCAGGGGACCTGGAAAAACGCCTCCGGCGCCTCCAGAAGCGGGAGACCAACGTCCTGATCGTTGTCGAGGGGCTGTACAGCATGCTGGGCGACCGGGCGCCCCTGGTGGAGATCGCCGCGCTGAAAGCCCAATACGGGGCCTGCCTGCTCGTGGACGAGGCCCATTCCCTGGGCGTGATTGGAGAGAACGGCCGTGGTCTGGCCGAAGAGGCCGGTGTCGAAGGGGAGGTCGATTTCGTGGTCGGCACCTTCAGCAAAAGCCTCGGCACCATCGGCGGCTTCTGCACCAGCAGCCATCCGGAGCTCGACCTGATCCGATACGCCAGCCGGCCCTACGTGTTCACGGCCTCCACGGCCCCGTCGGTCATCGCCTCGACGCGGGAGGCCCTTGGCGTCATCCGGTCGCAGCCCGAACTCCGCCACCGGCTGTGGGAAGGCGCCGAGCGCCTCTACCAACGCCTGGAGGAAGAGGGCTTCCGCCTGGGACCCGAGCCCAGCCCGGTCATCGCCGCCCGCTTCGACGATGTCGACCGCGCCTTTGCCATCTGGAACGGGCTTCTGGAGCGCGGCGTCTATGTCAACATGGTGCTGCCGCCGGCCACGCCCGACGGCGGCGCACTGCTGCGATGCAGCCTCAACGCCGAGCACACCCGGAGCCAGATCGACCGGATCGGCGATGCCTATGCATCCCTGAAGCATCTCGCCTGACCAAGCCATGCGCCTGCTGAGCACGTTTTTCCGGCGGTACCCCGGCGAGAGTATCCTTACCCTCGCCGCCCTGCTCTTTGCCGGCATTGCCGAAGGGTTCGGCATGACGATGCTTCTTCCCCTTCTGGGCATCGCCATGGACGGCCCCGGTGGTGCTTCCGCGGCGCCGGCGGGGCAGAAGCCCGCCCTGGAAGAGGCGATCATCCGGGGCTTCGACCTCGTCGGTCTCTCCCCGACCATCCGCCTGCTTCTGCTCATCTTCGTCATATGCATCATGATCAAGGCCGCCCTGGTGCTTCTGGCCAACAAGCGGGTGGGATACATGGTGGCCCGGGTGGCGACCGATCTTCGCCTGGCGCTGATCCGCGCCCTGTTTGCAACCCGGTGGGAGTACTATGTCCATCAGCCCATCGGGCGCTTCACCAACGCCTTCGCCACCGAAGCGAGCCGGTCGGCCGACGCCTATCTCTTCGGCATCCGCCTCGTGGCCCTGGTAGTGCAGGCAATGGTGTACGCCACCGTCGCCCTGATGGTCTCCTGGCGCGAAACCCTCGCCACCCTGGTGGCCGGCTTCGTCATCCTCTATGCCCTCCGGCGGCTGGTCAAACGGGCCAAAAGCGCCGGCAGACGCCAGACCCACCTGCTCAAGACGCTGCTCTCCCATTTGACGGACACCCTCCAGTCGATCAAGCCCCTCAAGGCCATGGCCCGGGAGAACCTGGCGGATGCGGTGCTTCAGACAAGGACCAGGGGCCTCAACATGGCGCTCCGCAGACAGGTCTTCAGCGAAGAGGCGCTGCGGGCACTCCAGGAGCCCCTGATGACGGTCTTTTTAGGATTCGGCCTCTACGCCGCGCTGGTCTGGTGGCAGATGCCCCTCGCCACGGTACTGGTCATGGTCTTCATGCTGGTCAAGGTGCTGAAGACGCTCCAAAAGGCCCAGAAGGAATACCAGTCGATGGTGATTGCCGAAAGCGCCTACTGGTCCCTCTGGTCCAAAATCGAAGAAGCGGAAAAAGAAAGGGAGCAGAATGTCGGATCCGCCGCCCCGGTCTTCGCCGATGCGGTCCGTCTCCAGGAGGTGAGCTTCGGGTACGGCGACCGTCGGGTCCTGAACCGCGTGTCGATGGCCTTTCCCAAGGGGTCGTTTTCGGCGATCATCGGCCCGTCGGGTGCCGGCAAAACGACCATCGTCGACCTCATCACGGGTCTGCTTTCGCCCAGCAGCGGCACGATATGGATCGACGGCATCCCCCTCTCCTCAGCGGACATGAAGGCCTGGCGGCAGGGGATCGGGTACGTTCCCCAGGAGACGCTGCTGCTTCACGATACCGTGATGGTCAACGTGACCCTCGGGGACCCGGCCTACGACGAAGCAGACGCCGAACGCGCCCTGCGCGAGGCGGGGGCTTGGGACTTCATCACCGGGATGCCCAACGGCATTCACACCGTCGTGGGGGAACGGGGCGGGTGCCTTTCCGGAGGCCAGCGCCAGCGGATCACCATCGCCCGGGCACTGGTGCACAGACCCCGGTTGATGATCCTGGACGAGGCCACCAGCGCCCTGGACCCCGCCACAGAGGCGGCGATCTGCCAGACCCTGCGCCAGCTGCGGGGGAAGCTCACCATCCTGGCAATATCACACCAGAGCGCCATCCTGGAAGCTGCGGACCGGGCCTACCGGCTCGACAACGGCACCGTCCGGCTGCTGCCGGATCGGCGGCCGGAGCGGGGTGCGGCATTGGCGACGCTTTAATGCAGGACGTCTCGCCGGGTTTCAGACGGAGAGGTCGCGCGTAAAGAGCCGTACGGCAAGGGAGTCGGCATACCGGGGGTCCCGCGCCTGGGTGAACCACGACCGCAGGGGCCCCTCCCCGGCGCGCACATAACCGGCGTAGAGCAGGCGCAGGACCAGAACGACGCTGGTCACCACCGTCCAGAACATGACCGCCAGGAGACCGAGATCCGGCCGCCCCCCCAGGGTGAAGGCGGTGAGCAGGATCAGGTTGGGATTCCTCCGGGCGGTTACCAGCCGGATGTAGGCGTCCATGGGCTGCCAGCAGAAGATGCCAAACCGGCCCAGAAGGCGCTTGAAGCCCAATTCCGCCAGGCGACCCGCCACGTATCCGGCAACGATGAGCCACAAAACGCCGCGCAATGAATAGAAGAGCCCGCCCGGATCGACGGCCGCCAGGCCGGCCCCCCAGAGGAGATACCAGATCGGGGGGCTGAAGAGATCGATGAGATGGTCGAAATAGTGGCCGAAGGGGCTGGAGGTCACGGTCACCCGCGCCAGCTTCCCGTCGACGGTATCGAGGAAGGTCATCAACCAGGCCGCCGCCAGCCCCCAGCCAAAATGGCCCCAGGCAAACAGGAAGCCGGCGAGGATGACCAGCACCAGGCTCGCCAGGGTGACATGATTCGGCTGAATGCCCGTGCGGACACATTGCCGGACCGCCCACCGGGCCGGAAGGGGCCACGCCCATTTGGTCACCAGATCGGTGACACCCTTGTAGGACCATTCGAACAGCGTCCGTTCGAGGCGTTCCCGCTGGCCCTCCGATACCGGCAGGACAAAGGGGGGATCGAACTTCCGCAGCTTTTCCTGGAAAGAGATGGAGAGATCTGCCAGCGTCTGTACCTGGACGCCGGGCAGCGGCGCTGCTGTTTCCCCTCCCCTCACCGCGCTCAAGGCTCCTTTGGCGAGGCTGGCGGGGACATGGGCGGCAACCATCGCCGACGATGGTCCCCGCCCGACCTGAAGAAGTACCCCGGGAGTCGATGCCAGGTAGTGCAGCAGCCGGTCATCGATGAGATAATCGCACCGGAGCATCAGCACCCGGTCACCCTCCCGGAGCGATTCGAGCTCTTCCGCCACGGCGGTCACGCCGGCGGCCGCCAGCACGCGCGACATCCGCTGGCGGGCAGTAAGGCCCCAGATCACGGCCGGGCAATCCTGAACAAAATGAATCGATAGCGTCATGAACTCCTGCCCCCGATCGGCGGCGGTCACGCCAGCGGCCGCCATCCGCCGATCCTATTTTGAAAATTTGACATTTGGAACGGCGCCGCTCAACGGAACCCGCCGCGGCGGTAGATCCGCCAGGCCAGCACCCCGACGGCCAGAAGCGGAAAGCGCCGCAGCCGGGGCGCCACCGCCGCGGTGACGCCCGTGTGCCGCTCGATCTTCCACAGCGCGTAGTCCACGCCGCCGGAGAAGGTCACCATCCCCTTGACCAGCCGCAGCACGGAAAGGACTTTTCCCTGGACGATTCTGAGGTGCCAGCCGGCCCGGCACCACCGGCGAGCAAGACCGGGGATGTCGGCGCGGAACCTTACGCCGCCGCCCTCGGCCAGAATCACCGGCCATGGGAGCGCCGGCGCAGCAGCGCGGGTCACCGCATCAAAATCCTCCGGCGCCGCATCGTAGAGGCGCACCTGCACATCGGCGCGCTCGCTTCGCAGTTCCGCCCGGTAGCTGAGGTTTAGACCGCAGCGCCAGAGCTCCCTCGAGGAGAAGGAGGCGGGCAGGCAGGGCAGGACCCGCGTGATGAAGGTCATGACGGCGCATGCCAAGGCTTCGCTCACCGCCGCTTCGGATGCCGGATCCCGGGCATACGCCAGGCCGGCGGGCTGGCTGAAGCGGCCCCAGAGGTAGGAATGAAACCAGCGGGGCGAGGTGCCGCGCCCGAATTCCGCCAGGGTCAAGACGGCGTATTTGGCCCGGATCCGCCGGCCCTCCCAGGGGCGCTCCAGATAGAACACATTGGGCGGCAGCAGACGGTTCATCGCCGCCGTCATGGGCCCCGAGTAGACGGCACGGTAGTCGTCCACCAGCACGTAGAGGTCCACCAGCCCTTCGTGCTCTGATCCGGTGCGGCGGCAGGAGCCGTAAAACAGGATGGCCTGGACATGCCCCCGGAAGCGCACCAGGATCGCTTCGATCAGCCGCGACATGGCCGGCGACGGCACCATTCGGATGCGCTGCCGGACCGCGGAGAGCAGGGGTGAAGGGATCTGCATCTCAGGCGGCGCTCCGGCGGGTGAACAGCCTTGCCGCAAGGGTGCCGGCCCAGGCGTCGGACCCGGCGTCGGCCAGCCAGGAGCGCAGCGCTCCCCGCTGCCGGCGCTCCACTGCCCCCGCTGCCAGTCGCAGCAGCAGGATCCCGCTGGTCAGCACCGTCCAGAAGGCCACGGCGAGGAGGCCCAGATCCGGCCGGCCGGCCAGCACGGAGAGGGTCAGGAGAAGGAGGTTCGGGTTCCGCCGGGCGGTCACCAGCCGGAAATAGGAATCCGCCGGACGCCAGCAGAAGATGCCGAACCGCCCCAGGCGCCATTGGAACAGCCCTTCGGCCAGGCGGCCCGCAATGTACCCGGCAACGATATACCAGAGGACCGCGCCGGTATCGAACCAGATCGGCCCCGGCCGGAAGACGGAAAGCCCGATGCCCCACAAAATATACCAGGCCGGCGGATGGACCAGGTCAATCAGGTGGTCGAAATAATGGCCGAACCGGCTGGATGTGACGGTCACCCGGGCCAGCTTTCCATCCACGGTGTCGAGGAAGGTCATGATCCAGCCCGCCAGAAGCCCCCATCCGAAATGCCCACGGGCAAAGAGGAGCCCCGCGAGCACGACCAGTACCAGGCTCACTGCGGTGACCTGATTCGGGCGGATTCCCAGGCGGACGCACTGCCCCACGGCCCACCGGGCCGGCAGGGGCCACGCCCATTTCGTCACCAGGTCGGTGACGCCCTTGTAGGACCACGCAAAGAGCCGCCGCTCCAGCTCCCGCCGGTTCTGCCCGGTCACCGGCAGGGCGAACGGGGGATCGAATTTGAGCAGCCTTGCCTGGAACGACACGGCAAGGGTCTGAGGCGTCTCCACCCGTATGCCGGGAATCTCCGGCACCTCTGCCAGGGCTTCGATATCGCTGAACACCCGGGCGGCGATGCGGGCCGGCACATGGGCCGCCACCGTAACGCGCTTCCCGCCGGCGTCGGTCTGCAGCATCAGGTCCGGTGTGTCGGCCACATATTGGACGAGGCGGTCATCGAGCAGGACGTCGGCCCGGAAGATGAGCACATCGGCGCCGTTCTCGAGCGCGTCGGGGGCGGCCGCCACGGGATGCTCCCCGGCTGCCGCCAGCACGTGCATGACGCGCTGTCGGGGGGTCAGCCCCCAGATGCGGACCGGGCTTTTACCGGCAAAGCAGAGAGATGGAGTCATGGCAGATGCCTCAATCGTCGCGCCGGGGGAGCCCCGGGGTTGGATGCATGAACATTCCGATGCCGGACATCTCCAGCAGAGCCCGGCCGGCCCCATTTATGGAGGGATCCGCCACCATTGTCAATTCCAAATCACAGGGCGGTCCGCAACGGGCGCAACGAACCTTTGCCATCCGGCGGCATTTGCGCTATAGGTGCCCCATGCCGCGACACGATGCAACACCGCGCCACCCCTCTCCCCCAGTGGGCGCCGCCGACCGGCGCTTTGTGCTGGCGCATTGCTCCGATCCCCACATATCCTGGCGATGCCCGGTATCCTGGCGCGACCTGGCCGGCAAGCGGATGCTGGGCTACCTGGGATGGCGTCTTCGCCGCGGCGCCGAGCACCGGGAGGAGGTGCTCGACGCCCTTCAGCGGGATCTCCGGGAAGCCTCCCCCGACCATATCGCCGTCACCGGGGACCTGACCCACCTGGGCCTGCCCCGGGAATTCGAGAACGCGCGACGCTGGCTCCGGCGCTTCGGAGCGCCGGAGCGCGTCACGGTGGTGCCCGGCAACCACGACGCCTATGTCCGGGACGACTGGGGCCGGACCTTCGCCCGATGGGGGGAATATATGGCCTCGGACGACACCGGACCGTCGGCCGGCCCTCCCCCGCTCTTCCCGGTGATGCGGCGGCGGGGCCCCATCCTGCTGATCGGCCTGAGCACGGCCCATCCCAATCCTCTTCACCTGGCCACCGGCGGGATCGGTGCCCCCCAGCTGACCCGCCTGGCAACGGCGTTGAAAGGTGCTGCGGCGAGGGGCCTCTTTCGGGTCATCCTGATTCATCATCCCCCGGTCGACGGGGTGGTCACCCGCCGCAAGCGCCTGACAGATGCCCCTGCATTCCTGGAAGCGATTTCCCGATACGGGGCCGAGCTGATCCTTCACGGCCATGCCCACCGGACCACCTGGCGGATATTGAAGACCACGGCGGGCGTCACCGCCGTCGCCGGTGCGCCCTCGGCATCGGCCCTGGGCCGCTCCCCTGATCGGCGGGCCCGATATGCCATCTACCGGATCCGCCGTGCCGGCCGCGGCTGGAATGTGGATGCGGTGGAGCGTCTCTACTCGCCCGGCGGCGACGCGTTTCTCACCGAAAACAGAAGGCACCTTCACATGCCGGAGCCGCTGGCCTGAACCGATCGAAGCATCCCTGTCAGGTCCCGGCCTTCAGCCGCCACAGGGCGATGGCGGAGATCAGCACCACCGGCACCATTGCCGTGACGACCGCCGGAAGCCCCAGGAGGAGCCCCAGGTGCACGCTCAGGTTGTCGAGGAGGTAAAGGAGGACGCCGACAAAGGCGCCGATGGTGATGCGGTGGCCGGCGCTGCGGCTCCGGGTCGGGCCGAAGATGAAGCTGAGGCAGAGCAGCACCATTGCGCCGGTGGTCAGCGGCATGCCAATCCTTCGCCAGAAGGCCAGCGAATAGGGGGCGGCATTCTGACCGCTCTCGCCGAGGGCCCGGACATACCGCATCAGGTCGGGCGTCGACAGGCTGTAGGGCGGCAGCGCCAGGAGATCGACCTGCGCCGTGCTGAGGAAGGAGTCCATCTTCAGCGACGGCTGCTGGGTGGTGGTAAATCCCCCGCCGTCGATGCGTTTGATGGAAACCCCATGCAGAATCCACTGCCTGTCATCGCTGATGTCGGCATATCGTGCGTGGACCAGCCGCTCCAGGCGATCATCGGCACCGAATTCAAAGAGGTCGATATCGGCGGCAATGCCGTGGCGCATCATCCGATCGACATGGAGGAACGCCTGGTTCCGGCGGGCCCAGAAGCCCTGCCGGACGAGCGTGACATCGGCACCGGAAAGCGCCCGCGCCCGGAACCGGCAGGCCTGCTGCTCCATGGCCGGCACGGCGAGCTCGGCCAGCAGGCCGGCTGCGGCCATGAGCAGCATGCCCGTACCGAGCACCGACACCGATATCCGCATGACCGACATCCCGGCGGCCTGCATCCCGAGAAGCTCGTTGCCGTCGGCGAGCATCCCCAGGGCGATGATGCCGCCGAGAAGGGTGCTGATCGGCATCAGGTCGAGGAGCCGCTTGGGCAGGGTCAGTGCCACGTAGAGGGCGGCGTCCCCCAGGCGGTAGGCCCCGCGGCCCACATCATCGAGCTCGCCCATCAGCTCGAAAAAGCTGAAAAGGACGGCCAGCATCAGAAGGATGAGGAAAAAGGCGCCCAGAAAGCGGCCGCCGATGTAGCGGTCGATGCTCTTGATGAGCGGAGATGCGCCGCCGCGGGCCCGGCGGGCGGGAATCATCAGTCGCATGGGGCACCCTGCATGCTCACCCCC
>CAJXSB010000174.1 GCA_913060435.1 uncultured Desulfococcus sp. | reverse complement strand
TCGCCCTGGGGGCGCCGCTGATCATCCTGGGGGGGATCCTGTTCGGCATCTTCACCGCCACGGAATCCGCCGCCGTGGCCGTGGTCTACGCCCTCTTCGTGGGCATGGCCGTCTACCGGAAGATCCAGCCCAAGGACCTCTACCATCTCTTCCGGGACGGCACCATCACCGCCTCGATCGTCATGTTTATCATCGCCACGGCCTCGGTCTTCAGCTGGATCGCCGCCATCGAGGAGATTCCAGCGCAGCTGTCGGGCGGCCTCCTCTCGGTCACGGACGATCCGGTGCTCCTCCTCCTCATGGTCAACCTGCTGCTGCTTGCGGCCGGAACCTTCGTGGAGACCACGGCGGCGCTGATCCTGCTGGTGCCCATGATCACGGCAATGCTGCCGTCCCTGGGGATCGACCTCGTCCAGCTGGGGGCGGTCGTGGTCACCAACCTGGCCATCGGCATGCTGACGCCGCCCATGGGAATCTGCCTGATCGTGTCGGGCTCGATCTCGGGGGACTCCCTCACGGCCGTCAGCCGCCGGGTGCTGCCGTTCCTGGCGGTCCTGATCGCGGATCTCCTGGTGATCACGTTCTGGTCCCCGATGACCATGTGGCTGGCGGAAATGGTGGCCAAATAGCCGCCGCGCCGCCGCGCTACTTCTTCTTTTTGGATTCCTCCTCCTTTTGCGCCAGCGCCTCCTCCTCTTCTTCTATCATCTTCATGGCCGCAGCTGCTCCGGCTTGGGCCAGTGTCGGGTCGACGCCTTTCGGTGCCGGGCTTTCCGGCGCCTCCGTCCCGTTCTGGGTGATCTCGGGCGGAAAGTAGACGGTGACATTGCGGTGGGCGAACTCGATGCCCGCCTCATGGAATTTTTCCTGCATCAGCCGATAGACCTCCCGCCGGATGAGAAACTGCTGTCCTGGAATGCATTTGAACTTCACCCGCATGACCATGGCGGAGTCGTCCAGGGCCCGGACGCCCTGGGACTTGATCTTCGACAGCAGGGCCGGCCCCATCTCGGGATCTTTCGAGATCTCCTTGTTGATCTTCTTGATGATCTTGCGCACTTTGTCCACGTCCGTATCGTACCGGACCCGGAAGGCAAGCTTGTCGATGATATAGTCTCCTTGATTTTCCGGTCGATATAGGCCTTGGCAAATTCCCAGGCCACATATCCCAGCAGGAGGATGATCAGGATGCTGAAGAGCGCCCGGGTCACCTCGCGGCCGAAGGGCCAGTCGATTCCCCAGAGCCGGAGTATGATAAACAGCAGCAGCGTACCGAGGAGAACATGAAAACCCTTCTGGATCAGCGGGATATAGCGACCGATGGCCATCGACTCCTCCGTGGGGATGGGAGCGGCCTCTGGGGGCTCCTCAGTATCGTCTCCCGGCGCTTCGGGGGATTCACTGAGGTCGATGGTCCTGCCGAGACGCTCGAAGGCAACGCGGAAGAGCTGCTGGCACCAGTAGTCGAGCACCATGAACGCGGGGACGCTGAGAAAGCTCAGGATCAGCCGGTTAACCATGTCCTCAGCGCCGCTCAGGATGCCGATCTCCCAGAAGACAGCAATGGCGAATAGGTAAAGGAGCACGGGCACGTACCAGAGCGTCGTCAGTTTTTCCTGGAGGGGGCTCGGCTCCCGGTCCGGGGAATAATAGTGGGCCCGGATGGCGCCTGCGACCTGCCGGCGGCGCTGGAGGACCATGACGGCCGCCAGGACAACCATCGACAGCCCCGCCAGGTTGTCGAGCACCAGGTGGAGGTGGAAGGCCGGGAAGGCGAGATGCAGCAGGCTGCTGGCGGCCCCGAGAAAGATGGCCGTGACGGAAATGAAGACCGTCCAGCGGAAAAGATAGTACGCCCCGGCGTCGCTCACGGGGAAAAACCGGAGGAGGGGGCTGTGCGGCGATAATATGAGGGTCATGACCAGGATGATGAACCGCACATAGTAGCTGCCGATGAGGAAGCAGACGGTGAACAGGTAGGTCATTCCTTCTTTTTCGAAGAAGATCGTAAAGAGAATGAAGGTGGAAAGAAAATAGACCAAGGCGCCGAGGATATCCAGACCCAGGTTGAGGATGACCCGCCATACCTTCCGGATGCGGCCCGACGGCGGGATGTGCACCAGGGTGCGCCGCGTGTCGGCGGTCCATCGCCGCATGAGCCATTCGGCCAGCACCCCCGAAAGGATCAGAATGATGACCCGGATGGCCATCTGAAAGATGGCGGCGGCGCCCCGCCCCACCGTCAGGCGTCGGGCCGCCTGGGGAAGTTCTTCCGAGGAATCCGAGGCTTCATCCAGAAAGACGTCCAGCCGATCGTGCAGGTAGGATAGGATATGTAATCTTCCACCCTCAGGAACATTCTCACCAGGATCCGCCGTTTGGGGCCCGGGCTTTCGGCCGCGACAGGGCCGGGAGCGGCCTGCGGATTGACGCCCTTCCGTATCCTGGCGTCGATAATCCGGCCTAAAAGAGCGTCGATCTCCGCCTCGCTCAGGCCTTCCAGGGGATCTTCGGGCGGCGTCGTATCCGTGCTTTGATGGGCGGCCTTGACAGTCTTTGCCGCTGCCGGGGAGGTGGCCGTCGCGGGCTGGGGGTGAAGGCAGCACCAGAGGACGGCGCTGGCCAGAAACAGGGAAACGATTCTCGTGGAACGATGCATGTGGCCTCCTTGCATGGGAGCCGGGCGGACTCGCCGCGGCCTCCTGCGGATGGAACGCGTCTGTCACTTCTCCTTCACCCACCTTTGATCCCAACTTCGTCTAAGACTGAACGTACTCCGATGTTACGATGACGAAATCCCGGTCGGATCGAGTCTCCGGACCGGCGGCAAGATCCGTGATCATCAGCATCATGCCGGGATGCATCGCCCCAATCGCCTGTTGGACAAACGCATGATGGAATTTAATTCGATCGAGGGTTGCGGCGTCCGTGGCCCGAACTTCGGCCTTGGAGTCAGCATGACGGATCGAGGCTGTGCTCCAGGTCGGGTGCTTGCCGTCAAGGCTTTTCAGCACCATGGCATGGGTCCCCAACGGTTGACCGGGATTTGATATCTTGATCGGTTTCTGGTCGACGATTTCACCATCTTCAAGCAGGTAGGATTTCCGCTCCCCGCCGCTCACCACGATCGAGGAAATCGGCTCACGATTCGGATCGTCTCCGGCTGCGGGCAGCGCCTTGTGCTTCTTTCTGCGCTCCAGGGCAAGTTTTTGGGCGATGATCTGGTCCGCATCCCCACTGAGAAGAATGCCGGGATGAACAACATCGGCAGGGGCCGAAGCCTCATCGGCGATGATCACCGGTGTGCCCATGTGGGTGATGTTGAACAGCTTGGCCGAAAATTCCAGGGGCAGGTGGACACAGCCGTGGGAGCTGGGGTAGCCGGGCAAAGATCCCGCATGCAGACAAATCCCGCCCCATGTCAACCGCTGGGTGTTCGGCATGGATGCGTTGTGGTAGATGCTGGAATGATGATGTTTGTCTTTCTGAAGTATCAGAAATACCCCCGTCGGTGTACGATGCCCTTTGCGTCCCGTGGATACGGTGGTAACCCCGATTTCCAGACCGTTGCGATAGACATGGGCCATCTGTTCCGGCAGCGACACCAGGACGGCCACCGGCCCCTCCGGCGACAACCCGGGTTCCCATACGTACTCGCCGGGCTTCAGTTTTTCGCCGGGTTTTAGAAAATGCCCGGCCTGCCTGGCTGCCCGAACGGGCGGGCACAGGCCCAGGATCGCAGCGGCGGCCACGCCCTGCAGTACTTTGCGTCTGGATATCATTTTTCATTCCTTTCTGTTGCCCTCACCCGAAACACGCAGCGGCACCGCGCTTTTAATGTGCAGGTCGCGCTGGGGAAGCGGCAGTTCGATGTTGTTTTCATGGAAGCTGTGATACATGGCCAGGTAAACCGAGCTCTTCACACTGGTGATGCCGTGTTCGGGATCATGGATCCAGAGGCGCAGCTCCAGGTTGACGGTGCTTTGCCCAAACTCCTTTAATAAACATTTCGGTTCGGGATTCCCGAGAACACGGCCGATGCTCTTTGCGGCCGCTACGGCCAAATCAATCGCTTTGTTCACATCGGAATGATATGAGATGCCAAAGGGGAGGTGGAGACGAATCAGATTGTTCCTATGGGATATATTGACGACCTTGTGGGTCATGAAGATCTCATTGGGGATCAATTCTTCAATGGCATCCCGGGTCACCACATGGACATAGAGCAGCCCCATGGATTCGACTCGTCCGAGATAAGATCCGCCGCCGCAAGGCTTTTCAATCATGATCCAGTTTCCCTGGGTCACCGGTTTCCGGATAAGCAGCGTAATCCCGCTCACCAGGTTGGATCCGATCTTCTGCAGCCCGACGCCGATGCTGAAGCCGATCGCACCCCCCGTAACGGCGAGCGCTGCCGGATGAATGCCGGCGGAGGCGAGCGTTATCAGAATCACGATGGCCGTATTGGCCGTTTTGATGGCCCTCGCAGCCAGGACCTGGTCCGAGTATGTCATGCGCGAAGAGGTGCTGAGCAGAAACCCGAAAAAATTATTGGACAGGATGGCCATGGACCAGAACACGGTGAATGTGACAAAGGCCCTGCCCACGGCCAAAATGGACATTTCAATGTGGCCGACGGTGATCGACATGCCCCCGAGAAGCTGCTCAAACGACGTCCACAAATCGAAAAATCGGAGTACGATGGAGGTCAGGACCAGCAGGATCACAAAACGCGACATGAACCAGTTCTGGATGTAGAATAATGCGAAACTGAGCACCATCATGCTGAAGACGAGCGTCAACGCCCCATGAAGGATGAGGACCGAGATGCCGATATGCTTGTACAGGACCAATGAGAACCAGAGCATCAGGCACCATGTCAATTGCATGATGATGACCGAAAAATGGGCCGGTTTCAGAAGAATCCTGTGGGGAAATCTGGCGCTCTTTATGCCGTCTTCAAAATAGCGACGGACTCTTTTGCCGACAAACCAACCCACCAGGCCGGTGATGCCAATGGCAAATACCTGCACCAAGCCGGCATAATGAACAAGGTCTTCCGGTCCGAACGGCCTCATTGGGAAATAGCTTCCGGTGGATGCTGGCCGAAAAACGACCTGAACTCAGGAGATTCGCGCAGCACCTTGCGGGCCGCCAAGATGAGGTGATCGACCCCCTCGTCACTGAGGTTGAAGTTGGTGCCGATGGCGAAATCCCCGAAGATCGCATGGTCAAAAATATATTTTTCGTAATATTCCACCACGAGATCGGCCTTGCTGTAGGCGGGGCTCATCCGCAGGATCCATTAGAACGGGTTGAAAACCCGCCCGAGCAGCGCGCCCTCCACGTTCTTCCGTAGGAAGCGCTCCTCGAACTCGTCAAAGATCCGGTCTCCCCGGAGCCCGTAATAGGCTGACGTGAAGCTTCCGCCCGACACCGATGAAATAACGTCAACTTCATGCAGAAGCGACTGCCGGGCGCCGCCTCTATCACACCGGAAAGGGGGCGGCGCCATGTGCGGAAGTCGTCCCCAAGGGCTCAGTGCCCGATGGCGAGGGCTTCACCCGGCTGTATTTCATCGGATTTCAGTTTGTTGTCGGCCTTTATCTTCTCAACCGTCGTGCTGAACCGTTTTGCAACAGCGTACAGGTCATCGCCCGCGGCCACCGTGTAAACATGCGTGTCAGGATTGTAGAAACCGGTCGCATGCTTCGGCGGGACGATGATGACTGCACCGGCAACAAACTCCTCCTCACCAAGGCCGTTCGACACCGTCAACTCCTCAACGGTAATGTTGAACTTTCCGGCGATGGTTTGGACATTTTCTCCTTCCATCACGGTGTAGTTGACCACTTCCTCGGCCTGCACGATGCCTGCGGCAAACGCGACTGCAATACACACGACCATGAACATTCTTTTCATCTTTTTCTCTCCTGCCTTGGGTTTTCGATTTTTTCATCGGGGTCATGCCAGTGGGCGCCATCAATTCAATTCGTCATTCCTGAAATATGTTGTGCCCGTAACCGTCACTTAAATATTATCTATCTTTCCTACCATCGGCGGTAAACGGCCCGCCTTGTTGCTCGCCGTGCCACGCCGGCGTAGGAGACCGGCGTCAGCGGCATCCCGATGATATCGATGAACACGGCGCAGGGGCCGCCGTTCTCCGGCAGCTTTCCCTCGATCACACTGATATCGTAGGTGAGTTCGTCACCATTGAGCTTCGGGTTTCGCAGGGTCACGACCAGATCCCCGGCCTGCTCGTTCTCCAACACCGACACGGTGGCGTTGGGCGGATCCTTGAGGAAACTGTCTTTGCCGTCTTCCGTCCACAATCGGAGGTACCTCTCGTTGGTCATATGACCGGCGATCCGCTGTGGGCGGTCCGAGAAGAAGAGGACCGTTGGTCCGATTCCTTTTAAGGTGAGCTTTCCTCCGTCGATGACAGCGGCATTGGCGTTCTGCACGAAGAGCAGATCGGCGGTCTTGGCGTTATTGTCAGCGGCGTGACTCGAACCGGTCGACAGCCCCACCAGCCCCGCCAGCGCCAGTATCAACATCGATGTTGTCATAAATCCTTTTTTCATATCTCTTTCCTTTCATTGTTCATCTGTTGCGATGACGAAATATGTAACGAATCGGCTCTATTTCCCATTCGACTTGCCAGCGGACATCAGTTCCCGGAGGTGGTGTTCTGCGTCGCCGCCCAGCAATACTCTGGCCTGGTGATGCGGACCTTTCGGGTCCTCATCCGCATAAAGGATGATGTTAAATTGTCTCGGCCGGGTCTCCAGGCAGTAGTGAACAATGTCATCCGCGCTGAGCGTCTCGTGGCCGCCGCGTTTTGTCAGCATGAAGTCAATACCGCCTTTACCGGTCAACGCCCGGTAATGCACTTCAGTGCAGACCAGCCGGGAGGAATCGGCAAAATCAAAGTAGAAATCGTATTCGTCCCCCAGGTACGAGAATACACTTGCCAGGAATTCGGTTCTTTCCCCATCGTTTATGATTGGACGAAGCACCAGCAGGCGGTTGATGTGGGTATCCATGACGGTTGCCAGGTTGTTGAAGATAACGCCTTCTGCGACAGCCTCGATGATATCGGCATTCTCGCCTCCGGAAAGCAGTTTCTGGTCGATATCATGGTCGAAACGATTGCGCTCGGGCTCGGCCATGCCGGGAAGGCTGTCTGCATGTACACCCGCTTCCGCCCGCTGGGCGGGTGAGCCCACATAGGTAATGCCGTGTTTAAACATCCCCGGGATGAAGACGTCGCTGATATAGCCGGCCGTAAAGGTTAAAATAAGGTCACCGGGTTGCAGAAGATCGTAAATCTCCTCTTTCTGGTCCGCACTAAACCGAATAAGGTGTGCGGTGGGGTTTTTCAACCGGCTGATGTCTTTAAACAGAAGTGCGCGGATGGCGTACCGCAGCTTGCCGAACTCCCGGGAAGCCTCCCGAGCCAATGTTGCGGCCCGTGTATGTGAGAGGTAATTCTCGATACCGGAATGCGCTCTCAAAATACGCTGTGTCTGCTGCATCGCTCCCGAATAGAGGTCCGGAAACTGGTTTAGCAGGTTCGTATAAGCCGGATCTTTCCTGCCGAGTTCAGCTGCCATGGAATGCGGATCGTCAAGATCTTCCGAATACAACATCCAGGCTGCCGAAAGCATATTGGCGTTGTCCTTGGATGTAACATTACGGCGAAGGCGATCATAGGTCCCCTGGGGGATTTCGGAGGCAAAAAAGGCTTCATTCAGCTTGGCGGTTGCAACAGGGTCATCCATGAATTCAGAAACGATAAATGACGTATGATATGACAGCAGCAACTCGGCATACAGCATCAAGATATGGGCCTTTGCAGCGGTTTCGTCATCGGCGGCGTAATCTTCGGTTTCACCGTAGCTGTCGATGATGTCCCACAAGGTGGTGTGGCTGACCACGAATCGAAAATACAAACGCTGCATCTGGTTATTCTCTTCGCTGGTAAAATAGCCGCGTTGGCGCCAACCGCCGCTTTGGTTCAGTTCGATAAGCCCGGACCGCGTATTCTCCAGCTGCCCGGCGACGGAACGAAGTATCCGCTGATCGGAATCGATCTTCATCTTCACCTGCATTGGCGTCAGAGGTGGGGAAGGGGATACCGCTTTGGGCCTGGTCGTTGCGCAGGCGGTGAGTAGCAATATGGCCAGGAGACTTACAGTGAAAAGAGGGAGCGTGCACCGGCCGGTTTTCCAGTGCATGCTGGCGGCTGTCATCTGCGTTGGAAATCGCATATTGCTCCCTTTGCATCATCTTCTATGGTTGGCAGCGATCACGGGGGCAGCTCACCCCGTGAAAGGTTACATGGAGTTTCCTGTTGCGCTGTGGTCTGCTATTTCTTAGCAGGCGGATATTTTTCCAGAATCTTATTCACCGCTTCGTTAATCAGCTTCTGGCTTTCCTCCGGCGAGTCGACATTTTCCACTTCTGCCTTGGCACTCCACTTTGTCATCCGGACGCCTCCTTTGATTTTTTTTCCTCTCCCCCTGCCGGCAGTGCGTCTTTGTGCCTGCAGCCGCAAAGGGCTGCAGGCCGGGGCACCCCGGGTCTCGAGTGGATAGGGGCATCGTATGAACAACCGCGCCCTCTATTCGCTCATCTTGTTGTTTCGCATCGCAGCCTCGAGCTTCTTGATGTCTTCGGGGGACAACTGCGGGCGGTCCACCTTGATCGTCAGCTTGTCGAGCTTGGCGGTCAGCGGGAACGGCGGCTGGTAGTCTGCGTCGTTCACGCCGGTCAGGGTGTCGGAGCCGATGTCGAAGCTCTCGTCCCATTGCAGGATCATCGGCAGCGTTTTCTCCATCTTCTTGGTATCGACGACCTTGCCGTCCACCTTGAGCGTGCCCGTGCCTGGACGCGCCAGCCCGCTCATGCTGTTGTAGGCGAGCGTGCCCACCCCGAGTCCCTCGTACTTGAAGTCGAACTCCACCGTGTGCTTGCCGGGCTTGAGCGCTTCAGGACCTTCCCACTTGATCCGCTCCAGGTCGACCATGTTCCAGAGGAACACCGGTTTGCCCTTGAGCAGGTAGAAGCCGTAGCCGGCGAAACGCCCCCCCGAGGTGAGGATCATGCCCTCGGCGCCGCCCTCGGGCACCTCGATGTCCGCGGTGATGGTGTAGGAGGTGTTGAGGAGCAATGGGGAGTCACCCTGCGGCA
>CAJXSB010000173.1 GCA_913060435.1 uncultured Desulfococcus sp. | reverse complement strand
TTGTTGCCGAAATTGAGCCCCGCCAGCCGGTCGCAAAGGTTCATGATGACCTGCATGATGTGCTCGACCATCAGGATCGTGACGCCCCGGTCGCGGATCCTGCTGATGATGGCAATAATGTCGTTCAGCTCGGTTTCGGACAGGCCCGATGCCAGTTCGTCCAGGAAAAGCAGCTTGGGCTCACTGGCAAGCGCCCTGGCCAGATCAAGCCGTTTGAGCTGCACCGTGTTCAGCTCTTCGCAGATCGTATCCTCCGGCAGCGGAAATTCGACAAATTTGAGCAGTTCCCTGGAATGCCCGACCGGGTCCCGCCGCTTCTCCAGCTTCCCGAAAACCGCAGCGGCCATGACATTCTCCAATACCGTGAGCTTGGGAAACGGCAGCGGGATCTGGAAGGTGCGCGACAGCCCCTTGTGGCACATCGTCTCCGGCGGCAGCCCGGTGGTCTCTTCCCCCATGAAAAACACCGCGCCTCTTGTCGGCGGATCGAGACCGGCCACGGCGTTCTGGAAGGTTGTCTTGCCGGCGCCGTTGGGGCCGATCAGGCCCACGATCTCGCCTTCATCAACGTGAAGGCTGACATCGTTGACCGCCGTCAACCCGCCGAACTGCTTGGTCACCCCTTTTGTCTCCAAAATGTTCATAAGAGATCCTGTTCCTTCTTGTTTCGACATGCGGCAAAGGGGCGACCGCCCCTCTGCCGCAAGCGTTGATTCCATTCAAACCGCCGTCCGGTTTACCGGGTCTTGAATTCGGCCGTTGCCCATGCATGGGGAAAGATGATCTCGCCCTTGCCGTCCCAGTACTGGATCACCGGAAGGTACCAGTCTTCGATGCCGACCTCGGGATCCGGCAGGGACGATTCGGTGTAGCGGAACCGGGCCACGGTGATGGCGCCGTCCTCCGCCGAATAGGTGAGCTTGCCGGTCAGGAGCTCTTCCATAACCACCTTGCGCAGGTTCTCCGAATTGAGCTCGCCATGCTTCTCCAGGGTCCGTTCGGCCACCTTGATGAAGAAATTGGCCGAATCGAAGGCCAGCCCGCCGGAAGAGGGGCTCGGGTCATAGCCGTACTTCTCCTTGAAGGACTTGGCCCAGGCCTTGGCTTCGTCGGTTGCCAGCTGCTGGATCATGTCGAGGATGCCGTTGGAGGCGCTGCCCATCATCGAGTACCACTCGCCCATCCAGCCGACGCCGTCGCAGATCAATTGAGCCTGGAAATTGATCTCGCGGCTCTGTTTGACGATAGATGCAATGGCCGGGGGAATACCGACCGAGCCAAATGCAACGGAAGGCTCCATCTCCTGCCATTTGGTCAGGAGCGGATAGAACTCGGTCTGGGTCTGGGGAATCAGATCTTCGGACATGACCTCCCACCCGGCCTTGGTGAACATGGCCCGGGCGCCGGCGAGAATATCCCGCCCCCAGTCCGTATCTTCGGCGAAAATTACGACCTTTTTGTTTTTCGGGTTGAACTTGCCGGTTTTGATGAGATCCTCGAGGCAGTCGATATACCCCGTCATGGTCTTCTGGGGGACGGGCCAGGATTTGAGCCAGTAGCCGCCGTACTTTTCCGGATCGGACGTGTATTTTTCGTTGATGACGCTGGTGCCGCCGATGCCGAACAGGTGGGGAATCTTGTACTTCGCCGCCAGGTCCATGACCGGGATGGCCACGGAGCTGTGCCAGTTGAGCAGCCCGACCTGGATCCCCTGCCGTTCCACCGCCTCGGCATAGGCGTTGGTCGCCTTGGCCGGATCGGACTGGGAATCGATCCAGACCAGCTCGACCTTGTAGTCCCCGATCTTGTTGCCGTGCTGCTCGAAGGCGAGCGCGGCGGAATCCCGGATCTCACCGCCGGTCCTGGCCGAGGGGCCGGTCAGCGGCGCCAAACAGCCGATTTTGAGCACCTTCTCCGCAAGCACCGTGCCGGGTGCCATCAAGCAGACGGCCAGCACTGCGATCATCATGATCCCTGACATTTTCCTAAAGCGCGACATACGAATCCTCCTTCTTGAGTTGTGGTTTATCGCGAAAACAGGCACCGGCCTGCATTCACTCGTTTTCATGACCCCGCCTGACGAGGGGGCGCCGTCACCCGGACGGCCACATTGTTGAAGCCGCTACAGATATTTCGGTTTTCTCACCAGCAGGGTCGAGCACTCGGCGTATCGGAGAATTTTGAGGCTGGTCCCGCCGAAAAAAACCTCTTCGATGGCCGACTCTCCCTTGGAGGTGATCACGATCAGGTCGATGTACATCTGCTTCTGGTATTTGAGGAGCTGCTTGAAGGGCACACCGACCTTCACGTGGGTCTCGATTTTCACGCCGTGCCCCTCGGGCAGCTTTCCGAGCTGCTCCTGGAAATAGGCTTCACATCGTTTTTCAAGGTCTTTTCGGAGATTTTTGGGGTCATACCGCATGATCTCGCCGAGCTTTCCCGTCAGTTCCGGGACCACATAAACCATGTGAACGACGGCGTTGAACACCTTGGCCAGCTCAACGGCACGCTGCATCGCAAAATCGGAGTTCTCTGAAAAATCCGTGGGCACCAGAATGTTCTTGATGATTGCCATATCTCACCCTCTGCTCTCATGGGAGCCGATCCTATTCCAGACAGCGCGCTCCGTCCTTCGGAAAGCGGATGCGGCATCCCGTCAAAATATGAATGTCAGCCATCGTGCTCGACGGATTGCTTCAAGGCCATGGGATTTTCCGGCATCGCACAATATTCCTGGTGGTACTTTTTGAGGCTCTTCTGCAGGCTCCAGCACATCAGGAGCACGATGACGGCGAAGGGCAGGCCGGAGACCACCGTGGCCGTCTGCAGGGCCACCAGGCCGCCGCCGGCCAGCAGCACGGCGCCGACCACCCCTTCGGTCACGGCCCAGAAAACCCGCTGGGGCCTGGGCGGATCCTTGTGCCCGCCCGCCGTAATCATATCGATGACCAGTGAACCGGAGTCGGACGATGTGACGAAGAAGATGACCACTGCCATGATAGCCAGAGCGCTGGAGAATCCGGCAAGCACAAAGTGCTCCAGGAATTTGAAGATGGAAACCGACAGGCTTTCCTGGACCGCTTCGGCGATGCCGCCGCCCTCGAAGAGCTCGATGTGCAGGGCCGATCCGCCCAGCAGCGTAAACCAGAGAATGGAGAGCACCACCGGCACCAGGATAGTGCCGACAACGTATTCACGAATCGTTCGCCCGTAGGAGATGCGGCCGATGAACATGCCGACGAAAGGCGCCCAGCCGATCCACCAGCACCAGTAGAAGAGGGTCCAAGAATTCTGCCAGTTGGTGCCGTTCCAGGTCTCCAGCCAGAATCCGGAGCTGAGGAGGTGCTCGAGGTAATAGCCGGTGCTCTCCAGGCAAAGATCTGCTACAAAGACCGTGGGCCCCACAATGAAGACAAAGGCCGCCAGGCTGCCGGTAATGATCATGTTGATGAAGCTCGCCCGCTTGATGCCCGCGTCGAGGCCCAGGACAACCGATATGGTGGCAAAAACGGTGATCACGGCGATGATGATCACCTGGGAGAGGATATTGACCGGTAGCCCTACGAGATAATGGAGCCCCGCGTTGACCTGCTGCGCCCCGATGCCCAGCGAGGTCGCCACGCCGAAGAGCGTGGCGACAGTGGCCATGATATCGACGATGTTCCCGAGCGGCCCGTAGATGCGGTCTCCGATCAGCTCATAGAACGCCGTTCGGATGGAGAGCGGCAGCCCCCGGTTGAAGGTCGCAAACGCCAGGGCCAGCCCCACGGTGCAGTAGGCGCCCCAGGGGTGAAACCCCCAGTGGAGATAGCTGAAGTTCATGGCAACGATGGCCGCTTCCTTGGTCTTGGCCTCAACGCCGCCGATCGGGGGTGCGCCGAAATGGTATATCGGCTCCGCAACCCCGTAGAAAAGGAGTCCGATCCCGAGGCCCGCGCTGAAGAGCATCGAATACCAGGCGAGGGTCGTGAATTCGGGCTCGGCATCCTGGCCGCCGATCCTGACGCCACTATACTTCGAAAAGGCGAGGTATATCGAGTAGAAGAGCAGCGCGTTCATCGTCAGAATCAGGAACCATCCGAAATTGCCGGTGGCGAGATTGAGGAGCCACGTGAACAGGTCGCCGAATTTCGTCGAAAATGGAATCGTCACCGCGACGAATCCAAAGATGAAAAAGACGCTGAAAAAGAAGGTCATGGGTTGGATATGGTAGGGCAGCAACCCTTTCTCTTTCTTGATGATCTTGCATTGGTTTCGCATAAGCAATTGCTCCTGTAGGATGAAGATCCCCACGGATCTGCGCCCATGGAGATATGATTCGATCCGGGGGAGGATCTCCAATTCCAAAGGGTACGCGGCTTTTTCAACTGAAACGGACGAACACCATCGAGGGGTAAGATCGGCGGCTGGAGACCCGCATTCCCACCGGTGGCCGATCTGCAGCGCTGCGGCATCCCCGCCGACCCCGGGCTTCCCGGCAACGGCCACCTGAACGATGTCGGAATCCGGCCGCCGTTTTCCCCAGCCAACGGCGGCCGGCGCCGGGGTATGCTCCCCTGACGGGAACCATCCCCGGCATGTTCAGACGGGCTGCCGCACTAGGCGGCAATGCTCTTCTGTGCTTCGACATAGCTGCAGAGCTCGGTTTCGATGCCCGCATCGATCTCCGGACGCTGATAGCGCCCCAGGCGCTCGGCCAGGCGGTCGGCAGCGATCTCGTGGATCCACTTTCTGCCGCCGGCCGTCCAGGCGCCGTGGTCCATGCGCTTGGCAAGGCTGGGCTGGAAGAACTCCGTACGGCAATGCTTGAATGTCGTGGGATGGGTGAGATACTCGCCGGCGATGCCCACCTGCTTGATGGTCTCGACGTCGATCGTCTCGTCGCTGATTTCCATGGACTGGTATAGCCGCAGCAGCATGCCGCAGATTTCTTCGTCGATCAGGAATTTTTCGTAGCTCATGCCGATATAGGCCCCGAGAATGCCGACGGCATGCAGGATGAAATTGCTGCCGCTCCTGAGAGTCGTGTTGAGGGCGATGGCCGATTCCAGGGATGCCTGGGCATCCGGCGCCAGGGAATCGGAGATGCCGCCGCTGCCGCGGCAGGGAATGCCGTAGTACTGCGCCATCTGCGCCTGGGCGTTCTGCACGATGGAGAGTTCCGGGGCGCCCACGGAAAGCGCGCCTCTCCGCATGTCCGTGATGGAGCTGGTGCCGCCGTAAATGACCGGCACCCCCGGGCGGATCAGCTGGGCCAGGACGATCCCTGCCAGGAACTCGGCATTCTGGAGTGTGATGAGGCCTGGCAGCCGGACGGGGCCGGTGGAGCCGGCCATCATCAGACCGCCGACCATGTTGGCCTGTCCCTGTTTGGCATATTCAATCAGCGCACCGGCCATTTCGGATGAATACTGCAGCGGCGAGAGCGAGCTGATAATGGAAACCGTGACGGGCTTGTCCTCAAGGTTCTCCCCGCCCCAGGCGATCGAAGCCATCCTGCAGGTGTCGACGGCGGCCTGGCGGGAGACGGCGCTCCCGACAAAAGGCTTGTCGCAGAGGAGAATATTGGACAGCAGCATGTGCAGGTGGGAAAAGCGGGCCGGCACGTCGGAAGGCTCCACCATCAGGTTGCCGGTCAGATTGACATACGGGGAGGTATGCACCAGCTTGCAGAGATTTTCATAATCTTTAAGTTGCGGGGGTTTTTTCTCCCCGTCGGCGGTGATGATGAACGGGCACCCATATCCGGGCGTTAGCGCAATATGCGGACCGCCGATGGTGACATTCTTTTCGGGATTGCGCGCGTGCAGAACAAATTCAGACGGCGCCGAGGCCATCGCCCGCTCGAATGTCTTCTTGTCGAGGAAGACGACCTGTCCGTCGACCTTGACGCCGTTCTTCTTGAAGATCTCCAGGGCTTCCTCATCTTTAAAGGCGACCCCGATCTCGCTCCAGATTTTCAAAGTGGCTTCATGGATCCGATCGAGTTGATCGTTTGTGAAATGTTGGATTCTTGAATTCATTCTGCTCTGGCTCCCTCTTTTGGGTTTGGATGTAGTTTTTTACGCTTGTTCAACCGCATTACAATCGCCGTCTGGATCGGCGGCTGCAGGCGCCGCACCGTGAGGCTCCGATATTCGGCATTGCATGAACCGCATTCGTGCCGAACGATGATGTTGACGATAAGCTCAGCAATTAGTATGCCATTCAACACCCTTCCCTCCGCAGAGATCGGCCTATAGGCTCTCCGCCCCTATATATCGCTGCCTGGAAAACCTAAATTTATATAAAAATTCAAACATATAAAGATTATAAATATAAAATTACAGCATGCTGCTCCAACCGCTGAAGCCATCCTTTTCATGCATTCCTGATATCGATATAGCGCGTAGTAATCGATTCAGTTGCGTATCATTCCCTTTCATGCCGGGCATGGAGAAACGACGAACAGGCCGCCGATGAATCTCTTTATCCTGGCAGAACATCATCGCTTCCCGGGATCGTCGATCTGCGGGGCTGGGATTGATTCATTTGCGAATCAAAATCCGGTCCTGCCGACCGAATCACCGGAAACCCGGATCGACGGCATCAAGATCCGCTGAAGAATTCACGGCCCCAGTGACGCAATTATGGAAAACAAACAATAAATATAATAAAAATATCAGCATGTTCTATTACTATGTTGGTGCGGTGTGTCTTGGAGAGGAACGTTAGGGAGCGTGATTGTCTCAGACATCGCGGATCGGAAAAGAAACTGCTGAAAAGCTGAAAATCGCCGATTTTTATACCGCCGGTAAAGACGCCGGCGATGGTGCCGGTTTCAGCCTCCCGCCCCCATGGACGGCACACATGGCTTTTGCACAGGGCCTTCCTGACGGAGAACGATCCGCATCGAGGCAGCATCGGCGGTGTTGTGGCATGCCGTCATGAATGCTGTCCCGCGATCAGCGCCATGGCTGCCACGGCCCGGTCGATATCTGCCTCGGTGTTGAAGCAGCCCAGGCTGAACCGGACGGCCCCGCGGCGGGCCGTCCCGAGGGCCTCATGGACCAGGGGCGCGCAGTGGAGGCCGACGCGGACGGCGATGTTGAAGTCGCCGTCGAGGATGGCCCCGACGTCCTCGGGGGCTGCGCCCTGGATATTGACCGACAGGACAGCCACACGGTTTGACGCCGCCGTCGGGCCGTAAAGCTCGACACCCCGGATCTCCGAGAGCCCTGCACGAAGCCTTTCCGTCAGGACCGTCTCGCGTCCGTGAACGGCCGCAAGGCCTCTTCCCATCAGGTAATCCATCCCCAGGATGAGCCCGATGATGCCCATGAGGTTGTGGGTGCCCGCTTCCAGGCGATGGGGATAGCGTGGGGTGTGGACCCGGCTGGACGATTCGATGCCAGTGCCCCCGAACCGTGTGGGCGCAATCTCCAGCTCCGGGTGAAGCACCAGGCCGCCGATGCCCGTGGGCCCGTAGAGGGATTTGTGGCCGGTGAAGGCCACAGCGTAGGCCTTCATGGCGGCCATGTCCACCGGAACCTTGCCGGCGCTCTGGGAGGCGTCCACCAGCAGGGCGATCCTGCGGGCGGCGCAGATGCCGCCCACGTCGCCCACCGGCTGGACCGTCCCCAGCACGTTGGAGGCGTGGTTGACGACGACAAGCCTCGTTTCGGGGCGGATGGCGGCGGCGACGTCGTCGGGGTCGATGAACCCCTCCCCGCTGAAGGGGACCAGGCTGCAGGAGATCCCCAGCCGCTGCTGCAGATGATGGAGCGGCCGCAGCACGGAATTGTGCTCCAGGCGGGTGGTGACGACATGATCGCCGGGCTGCAGCAGCCCCGAGAGGACCAGGTTCAGGCTGTCCGTTGCGTTCGCCGTGAAGATGACCCGGTCCGGGTCCGGGGCCCCGAAGAACCGGGCCAGCTTCTCCCGGGCCTGGTGGAGCACCCCTTCGGCCTCGGCGGCCCGGTCGTAGCTGCCCCGGCCCGGCGAAACGCCGATCTGCCGGTACCGCGCCATCATCGCCTCGAGCACCCCGGGGGGCTTGGGAAAGGTGGTGGCGGCGTTGTCGAGGTAGATCAATTCAGGATCCATGCCATCCCTTTCTCCGTATTGGCGAATCCCCTCCGGACGGCTACAGGCATGCCTTGGGGCTGGGCAGGCCGGCCAGCCGTCGCGCCCCCATCCGGATCCCCTGGGAGAAGAGCCCCTCCAGGGCCATGAGGGTCAGGCCCGTGCCCGCCTTCAGATCCCGGTTCATGGGCGCCCTGCCGTGATAAAAATAGAACTCCCGCATGAACCGGATCACCCGCCACTGATTGTCGTCCAGCCCCTCCATGCCGCTCTCCCGGGCCAGGGCCAGGGCGATGGCTTCATTCCAGTCCTGGGGGTCCCAGAAAAACCCTTCCCAGTCGACGTAGATGTCGCGGCCGGCAATATGGCGAAGCTGCCGGTCGCGCACGGGTTCAGTCCGGCTTTTGAGTTCGCTTTCAGCCATTCAGGCCTTTCCGGCCGCAGCCAGGGCCGTCCGGATTTTCTCCGGCGTCGCCGGGAGGTCGGTGATCAGGACGCCGCAGGCATCCTGGATGGCGTTGATCACGGCGGGCGCCGTCGACACCATCGACATCTCCCCCACCCCCGTCGCACCCAGCGTCCCCCGCTCCCGCGGGGTCTCGCGAACCACCACCGCCATATCGAAGGCGGTCTTCATGGTGGGAAATTTGAAGGTCCGCCAGTCGGTGGTCTTCCCGGCGACGTATTCCTCCCGCAGGGCATACCCGACCCCCATGTCCATGCCCCCCTCGAGCTGCCCCTCGAGGTTCTGGGGGTGGATCACGGGGCCGGCATCCACGGCGACGGTCATCTTGAGGACCTTCGCCTCGCCCGTCTCGGTGTTCACCTCGACCTCGGCCATCTGAATGGCATGGACGTCGGAATCCGCGGAGGGGCCCTGGCCGGTGTCCGGATCCAGCGGGGCGGTCTCGACGGTCGACTTGTTGCCGATGTAGCGGGTCGGCTGCCCGGCCGCCTGGAAGGCCGCGTAGGTTGTCGAGCCCACCCTATCCATGGCCGCCTTCAGCTTTTTCAGGGCGTCGACGGCGGCGCCTCCGATCATGTAGGTGACCCGGCTACCCGAGGCGGGCCCGGATGCCGCCGTCCGGTCCGTGGACCGCGTCACCGCCCGGACCCTGTCCAGGGGCAGCGCCAGCACCTGGGCCGCCAGCTGGGTGAGCATGG
>CAJXSB010000172.1 GCA_913060435.1 uncultured Desulfococcus sp. | reverse complement strand
ACAGCTATTCGGTAGTCCTCGGCGTCTTTTTCAATGCCGGCTACAACAAGACCGTGACCCTGGCGCAGGTCTTCTGGATGAAGGAGGCGGGCGCCCAGCCGGCACGCCTCTATGCCGCCTGCGAACGCGACCTCTCCATTGCGGCCGATTTTTCCGGATTCGGCAGCGATATTGTCGGTCTCCGCAAACAGCTGCGCGGCGCGGGCGTCAAGGTGTTCAACAGCTTCCCGCCCTATGGATCCTGGTTCCGCCGCCGCTTCGGCATCGACAACGAACAGGCGCTGGATCTGTTTCATCAGACCGTATCCCTCAAGTCGATCGGCAACCTGACCGATTTCGTGCGCAGCCACATGCTCGAACCCTTTGACGTGGCCCCCCGCATCTCCGCCCTGATTCAACATTTTGAAGATCTCAACCGGGCCCATGAAGCGGTCCTCAAGGCCAAGCGGCAGATCGAGATGCTGGCGCCCCTGGCGGCCGACTGTGATCGGCACCAGGAGCGCGCAGAGGCGGCGGAAGACCTGCGGGCCTGCCGCGAAGCCCTCCGCCCCTGGTTCGCCGCCCTGAAGCTGGCGCTGCTGGAAAAGCGCCTCTCCTTCCTGGATGAGGTCCTGGCCCGCCACCAGGCCGCTGTCGAACGGCTGGAGGAAGAGCGGCGCGGCCGGCAGGAGCGCGAGCGGGAGCTGCGCCGAAATATCGCGGAGAACGGCGGTGACCGGATCGAGAGCATCGGCGAGGAGATTCGCCGGAAGCAGGAGATGCTCGAGCGGCGCAAGCAGAAAGCCTCCCGATACGAGATCCTGGTGCGTTCGATCGGGGAGCGTCCCGCGGCCACCGAGGAGGACTTCCTCCGCCAGCGCACGGAAATGTCGGCGCTGCGCGACGCCGCCGAAGAGGCGGAGGCCCGCGTGCAGAACGACCTCAATGAGGCGGGCGTTCTCTTTGCCCAGGGGCGGCGCGAATATGAAGCGTTGAAATCCGAAATCGCGGGGTTGAAAGCGCGCCGCAGCAATATCGACGAAAAACAGGTCGCCATGCGGCGCTCCCTCTGCCGGGCGCTCGACCTGGCCGAAGAGGAGATGCCGTTTGCCGGCGAACTGCTCCGCGTGCGGGAGGACGAACGCGACTGGGAGGGCGCTGTCGAGCGGCTGCTCCGGGGGTTCGGCCTGTCGCTGCTGGTTCCGGATCGCTGCTACGCCAAGGTGGCGGGATGGGTGGACCGGACGCACCTGCGCGGCCGGCTGGTCTATTTCCGGGTCCGCGAAAGAAAACGTGGGAAACTGCCGCCGCGGCGCGCCGACTCCCTGGCGGGCAAGCTGCAGGTAAAGCCGGACTCCCCCTTTTACGACTGGATCGAGCGAGCGGTGGCGGAACGCTTCGACCTGGTTTGCTGCACCACCCAGGCGCAGTTCCGCCGGGAGACCCGGGCCATCACCCGTGCGGGGCAGATCAAGGCCCCGGGCGGGCGGCATGAGAAGGACGACCGCCACCGCATCGACGATCGGAGCCGTTATGTCCTGGGCTGGAGCAATGCCGAAAAAATCGCGGCACTGGAAAGAAAGGCCCGGCAGCAGGAGGCGCACCTCGCCGGAATCGCCGATCAAATCAGCGCGCTCCAGAAGGAGCAGGCGACGCTCAAGCAGCGCCTCTCCATCCTCTCCAAGCTGGGGGAATATTCCGATTTCAGGGATCTCGACTGGAAGCCGGTCGCGTTGGCCATTGACGGGCTGGAGGCTGAAAAACGGTCGCTGGAAGCCGCATCGGATTTGTTGAAAGCCCTCGCAGCCCAGCTGGAGGCGCTCGAAGGGGCGCTGGCGGAAACGGAGCGCCGGCTCGATGAGCAAAAGGACAGGCGCTCCAGGACCGAGGAGAAGATCCGCGTCGCCAGGGAGCAGCAGGCGCAGGCGCGTTCGGTGCTGGCTGAAGCGCCGGAGGCGTCCGCCCGCCGCTTCGATTCGCTGGCGGCCCTGCGCGAGGAGGCCCTGGGGAGTCGGCCGATCACCGTGGAATCCTTCGACAACCGGGAGCGCACCATGCGCGACTGGCTGCAGGACAAGATCGATGCCGAGGACAAAAAGATCGCCCGGCTGAGGGAAAAGATCATCAAGGCGATGACCGAATACCGAAAGGAATGGCCGCTGGAAACCCGGGACGTCGACGTCAATATCGCCGCCGGACCGGAATACCGCTCGATGCTGGACCAGCTCCGGGCCGACGATCTGCCCCGTTTCGAAGGACGCTTCAAGGAGCTGCTGAATGAGAACACCATCCGCGAGGTGGCTAATTTTCAATCCCAGCTGGCCCGGGAGCGGGAGACCATCAAGGAGCGCATCGCCCGGATCAATGAATCCCTGACCCAGATCGACTACAACCCCGGCCGCTACATCCGCCTCGAAGCCCAGATGAACCTGGACGTCGACATTCGGGAATTCCAGGCGGAGCTGCGGGCCTGCACCGAGGGCGCCCTGACCGGCTCGGAGGATGCGCAGTATTCGGAGGCCAAATTCCTGCAGGTGAAACGGATCATCGAGCGGTTCCGGGGCCGGGAGGAATACACGGACCTGGACCGGCGCTGGACGGCAAAGGTGACGGATGTGCGCAACTGGTTTGTCTTCGCCGCCAGTGAACGCTGGCGCGAGGACGAAGTTGAATATGAACATTATGCCGATTCCGGCGGAAAATCGGGCGGCCAGAAGGAGAAGCTCGCCTACACGGTGCTCGCCGCCAGCCTCGCCTACCAGTTTGGCCTGGAATGGGGTGCGGTGCGTTCGCGCTCCTTCCGCTTCGTGGCGATCGACGAGGCGTTCGGCCGCGGCTCCGACGAATCGGCGCAGTATGGCCTGCAGCTTTTCGCGCAGCTCAACCTGCAGCTGCTGATCGTCACGCCGCTGCAGAAAATCCACATCATCGAGCCGTTTGTCGCCGGTGTCGGATTCGTGCACAACGAGGACGGGCGCAGCTCCGTGCTGCGGAACCTCAGCATCGAAGAGTACCGCGCCGAGAAGCAGAGGATGCAGGGATGACGTGGACCACGCCGGCCGACCTGAAGTCCCAGGTGCAACGGCTCTGGGACCGCGGCCTGCTCCTGGCCCCGTTCACCGGCGGAGCGCCGGTTTTCCCCCGGCGCCTGAGGCTGAAAGGGCCGGATTCCAGGGCGCTGAGCGAACGCTTCGCCGAGGTCCGGGAATGGATCGCCCGGCTGTCCGGTGCAGCCGGCCACTATCGGATGGAATGGCGCCGGGTCAACCACCGCATCCTCGGGGCCAACGAGATCCCATCGGAAATCTGGATCGATACGCTGGCGGATGCACTCGGGTTCATCGGCAGGCGCCGGGACGCCGAACGGTTTGCCGCCCTGGTGGAAATGACCCGCAGCAGGCTTCCCGAAATGATCCCCTGGATGGCAAAACGCCCCCTGCGTGCCTTGGGCCTGGCCCATGACTGGCCGCAGCTGCTGGAGATCGCCGACTGGATGAAAAACCACCCCCGACCGGCGGTGTATCTGCGCCAGATCGATCTGTCCGGGGTGCACACCAAGTTTATCGAGGGGCATCGCGGGGTGCTGGCGGAATGGTTCGATCTCATCCTGCCGCCGGAGGCGATTGATGACGCCGGCACGGGGATCGGCGGGTTCTGCCGCCGCTACGGCTTTCGGGAGAAGCCCCTGCAGGTGCGCTTTCGGGTTCTCGACCCGGAGATGAAGGTGCTGCCGGTGGAATCCGACCAGGATATCACATTGACCCAGGCCGCCTTCTCTCAGCTGGAATCGCCGGTCTCGACCGTGTTCATCACGGAAAACGAGATCAACTTTCTGGCCTTCCCGAATCTCCCGGATGCCATGGTGATCTTCGGCGCGGGGTATGGTTTTGACCATCTCGCCCCTGCCGCCTGGATGCGGGAGAAAAAGATCCACTACTGGGGGGACATCGATACCCATGGTTTTGCCATCCTCGATGAACTGCGGGGGGGCTTTCCCCACGCCGCCTCCTTTCTGATGGATCGGCGGACGCTCCTGGCACACCGCCCGTTCTGGGGGATCGAGGCCCGTCCCGAGACGAAGCATCTGCTGCGGCTGAACGCGGAGGAGAGCGCCCTTTACGACCAGCTGCGCCGGAATCACTGGGGGGATCGGATCCGCCTCGAGCAGGAGCGGATCGGATTCGATTTTCTGCTGGATGCCCTGAAAAGGTGGCGACCGGTGAACGGACAGGCATGAAATCCGCTTGCTTTTTCCTGCCCAACCCTCTATTTTATCTGGGAAAGTCAGGGTGAAATCAGATTGGGCATTATAAGTGTTTTAATTTATGAATGATTATACGATCAAGCCCACCTGGAGTGCATCGCTGCTGCGGTGAAAAACATTTCCGGTGAGGCGTTGGATTTGTTTGCTCATGATAAAGAGAATGATTGGCAGGCGCTTCGGCCGCCTCAAGGTGATTTCGCTTTCCCACTATGCCGAATACCGAAAGGGAAAAAACGGCACCCAGAAAAGCCAGATCTGGCTCTGCCGCTGCGACTGCGGAAATGAAACCAAGGTCGGCCGTTCGGACCTCACCCAGGGCCGCATCAAATCCTGCGGCTGCCTCAAGGCCGAGAAAGTGGCGGCGCTGCGCAAGAACATGAAAGGGCCGGCAAAGAAGCAGGTCTGTGTGGTGCTGCCGGTCTGGGTGGCCGAATGGCTCCGGGAGCAGCCGGAGTTCACCAGCCACATGGTCGAAAAGGCCATTGTGGATCACTACAAGCTCGATCCCCCCAAGGAGCAGAAATAGGCGCTGCACCCCCGCAAAACTTCCCAGCAGGGGCTTCCGGCCCCTGCCGTGCCCATCCTGCCAACCAAGAAGCCTGCTGCTACCCTATTTTCTGAGGGTAAAAAATTGCAGTTCCCTTGCTTTAGACGACTCCGCGTCCACGAGGATTTAATGAAGTTGAAGATATTCTCTTTTTTGATATGCATTCTGTCGGCCATGATCATTGCTGTTTCTGTCCCCATGGCGCCGGGTGCCTTGGCGGCAGGCGAGTGGGCCGGGGAGTGGCAGACCTACTGGCGTGAGGGCCAGGCACTGATGACACTGGTTCAGGAGGGGAAAGCGGTCAGCGGCGTCTACGAACCCCAGGGCGGCCGGATCGAGGGACGCGTCGATGGCCGTCTGCTGCGAGGACACTGGCGGAGCGACGATGTTTCCGGGGGCATTCTCTTCGCGCTCTCTTCGGATGGAAAGACCTTCACGGGCCAGTTTGACAATGGTGAATACTGGAACGGCCGGCGGGTCACCGATGATGAAAAGCTTCGTTTCCCCTATACGGCGGCAACATCCCCGCGAGAGACGCTTCGCACGATCGTTACGTCGGCCAATGAGGCGGTCTTTTTCGGCAACACCGCCGCCATGCAGATCTATGCGCCGCTGCTGCACTACGAAGGACCCGCCACGGATTCCCGGGACCGCAACCGGCGAAGGAGTCTTCTATGGCGTCTGCTCAATATCTCGACCTTCCGCATCTACGATGCACCGGCCAGGGTCGACGGCGATCGTGCTGTTTTTGAGATCGGTCCTGCGGATGCTGCAATGCGATATCCGCTTCGCTTCCAGCGCAGCCGGGACGGGCGCTGGATGCTCCTGGTGGAGGCCGAGGCCAGGCTGAAGATTGCGGTCGACCGTTTTCTGGATGTTATGGGTTATGTGTCTTTTGAAGAGATGCAGAACGACCGGCGCAATTCCCCCAGGGGCGCAATGCGCGCTTTTCTCACCGGGGAGCGTGATCGGGAGCTGGACGATGAAAATGCCGTTCTCGCGACCCTGGACCTCTCCTTCCTTCCGGTGCATCTCCGCACTGCGGAAGGGCTGATTCTTGCCGACTATCTCAAGCAGGTGATCGACCGGATCGGTTTCGTCGTCTGGCAGGAGATTCCGAACGATCCATCAAGGCCGGCCCCCTATGTGTTCTACTACCACCCGATCGGCAACATCACGATCCAGCGAGTGGCGGACCCGAAAGGAGGGGCGGATCGGTGGCTTTTCTCCGCCGAGACGCTGAAGGTTGCACCCGAACTTTTTGAGGCCATCCAGGATCTGCCGCTGGCGCCCGGCCTGGAGGCCTCCAGACCCCTGACCCATTTTTTTCAGATCCGCGAGGCCATTCGCGCTGTCTCGCCGAACCTGCTGGACCGGACCCTGCTCCTGGAGAACTGGCAGTGGCTGGGGCTCATCGCCACCATTTTCATATCGATCGCTGCAGCGTGGGCGGCCGGCCGCCTCTCCCATGCCGCTGTTTTCCGGATGCTTCGGCGGAGCGAATTTCAAGCCTCGAAAGACGATGCGCCGTCAGGCGTGGCTCCAGACGGTACCGCTACTGTTGACTCCGCGGACGCGATGGATGCCGAAGAAGGGGTGGACGCCGTAGAAAACTGGGAATACGAAAGCCCTGCCTGCCGCCCGAATGGAACGAGTCGAGGCCAAAGCGCGGGCGTTTGCCTGGCCGGTGACGGTGTCGGTCGCGGGGCTTCTCCTGATCGAGATTCTCGGATACATCGGGATTGTGGAGGAGAGCTTCGATGAGGTGTACCGGACCGTCTCCGTGATAACGGCCATCGGGCTGACGCTGGTGCTATACCGGGTTGTCGGCCTGGTCGGCCAGCGGCTGCTGCGCCGCGCCGAGGCGACCCCCAGCTATGTGGACGAGATCGTGACGTCGCTGGCCACCGGACTTGCCAAGCTTGCCATCGTTGTGATGGGGATCGTTGTCTGCGCCGCGATCGTGGAGCTGCCCTACGAGGGCGTCATCACCGGCCTCGGCATCGGCGGCGTCGCCCTTGCGTTTGCCTCCCGCGAGACGGTGTCCAACATGCTGGGCGGTGCGCTCCTGATGACGGACCGGCCTTTCCGGCGGGGCGACCTGGTGGAGACGGACGGCCACCGGGCAACCGTCGTCAACGTCGGTCTGCGATCGACCCGGCTGCGGCGCCTTGACGACACGATCATGATTATCCCCAACGCACAGCTCTCGGACAAAGCGATCATCAACTGGGGCATGCGGAAACGGAGACGGATCGATCTCTCCATCGGCCTGACCTACGCCACCTCCAGGGAGAAGCTCGATGCCTTTGTGGACGGCCTGAAGACGCTCTTCGCGCGGCATCCAGCCTCGGATACCGAAGACTGCTATATCGGGTTGAAGGATTTCGGCGCATCCGCCATCGAGATAGAGTTTCGGGGATTTTTCCGGGTCTACAGCTACGAGGAGCAGGTGCGTGTGCGGCATGCGCTGGTGGGCGACGTGATCCAGCTCGCGGAAAAGATCGGGGTCTCCTTCGCCTTCCCGACCCGGACCGTCCATCTGCTGAACGCACCGCCGGATGTCGAAGGGGCGGCCTCGGATGAGGCCGACAATCCGTCATCAACGTAGGTTAAGCCCATCGAGTGGCTTTCGTCGGGGTGACGGCGCGGCACGATCAGGGAGCGCTGCCCCAACAGAAACGGCTGTCAGGGCTGATAGCTGATCTGAATATTGCGGCGGGGTTGAAATGGCAATCGCAGTGGCTGCATCCGATATCCATCGCGTGAACGAATCTCGGAAGTTGATTGAAGGGGGCGGAATTCGTCGCCTGGGGGGGCAGATCTTGGCAGCGCCTATGCCTGCAGCAGGCGGCGTTGGAGCAGCGAAAGCATATCCCGGCGTCCATCGGCGATCAAGAGTACATAGACCCGCTCGTCCATGACCCGGTAGATGATGCGGTAGGGCTTGAAGAAAATTTCGCGGTACTCCCGAATACCTATACTCAGAAGTTCTTTAGGGTAAGCGCCGCGGTCCGGGTTTTCAGACAGGCTGCCAAATGCGCCTTCGATGCGTTTGAGGACGTGGCCCGCCTTTCCTGGGCCATCATGCCGATGGATGTAGCCGTACAAGTGTGCCAGGTCGTCTGCAGCATCATCGGTGAGAAGCACCGAAAAGGGCATCAGCTGGGATCCCGCCGTTCACGAAGGCGTTTGATGACATCCGCTGCCGGCTGAACCCTGCCTTCCTCGATCTGGCGTGCGCCAAGGGCGAGAATTTTCAGGAGTGCCATCGTCTCCTGCATCTTTTCGTAGCTTTCGATGTCCTGAATGACTACCTTGGGTTCGCCGTTCTGGGTGATGATCAAGGGCTCCTGCCTTTCCTTCAGATGGCGGACAATTTCTGCGGTATGGGCCTTGAGATAGCTGATCGGTTTCACCTGTCGCGAAAGTTTCATAATTAACCTCCTTCAGAGAATGACCAAATATAGTCCTTAAATAGGTCATGGGTCAAGCTCCCACTCGATATCGGGAAAAAATACAGCGGGAAATCCTGATCCGTTTCCCGTCATGGGGGATGGCGGTATGAATTCGATGGCAGGACTGATTCCGAAGAAGGGGCCCATGGCCCAATTCCTATTCATATGATAGCTTCGGCCTGTCGATTCATCCTGAATAGGCTCCTATTGTCTGGCGTGATGCCGGCTGATTAATTTTGAAATGTAATAACTAAAATTTGTTTGGTCCGGCTGGCGACAGCAAAAGGCTTGTAGCCAGAAAAGACTCTAGGAGGTGTGCTGTGAAGATTCGTCTGTCAATCCCGTCCGTTGTGGCGATAATACTGCTGGGGATGGCATGGCCGCTCGCATCGGCATCGACAGGCGGCCGTCAGCCAGTCCCCGTGATCGTCAAAGAGGTCGTCCGCGACCGGTTCGTCGACCGGGTGGAAGCCCTGGGGACACTCCGTGCCAATGAAACCGTTTCGCTTACCGCGACGGTGTCCGAGACCGTGACAAACGTTCACTTCGAGGACGGGCAGCGGGTGGAAGCCGGTGACATCCTGATCGAGATGACCAACGAAGAGGAGCACGCCCTCATTGAGGAGGAGCGCGCGACAATGGTCGAGGCCAGAAAGCAGTATGACCGGATTCGTCCCCTGGTCCGGCGCGGCGCCGCTCCCACCGCCCTGCTCGACCAGCGGCGGCGGGAGTATGAGACGGCCAGGGCCCGGCTCCGGGCCACCGAGTCCAGGCTCAAGGACCGCCTGATCATTGCACCCTTCTCCGGCGTGGTGGGGCTGCGAAATATCAGCGTAGGGGCGTTGATCGAGCCGGGGGATGTGATCACCACCCTCGACGATGACCGCGTGATGAAGCTCGATTTTACGGTGCCGTCCATTCATCTTTCGACCCTCCATGTCGGGCTGCCCATCGAAGCACGCTCTCCTGCATTTGAGGGAAGGTCCTTCG
>CAJXSB010000171.1 GCA_913060435.1 uncultured Desulfococcus sp. | reverse complement strand
CAATGGATGAGGAACTCCCGGAGTTCGCGGTAATGTTTCCCGCGCGATATCCGGAGGTCATCGCGGTGGGTGCGAGCAATGCCTACGGCAAGCTGGCCAGTTTCAGCAATTCCGGTATGGAAATGGACATCCTTGCACCAGGTGCCAATATCCTGTCGGTTGACATCACCAATGGGAGTCCCCGATCAGGGATGGGAATCACCAGCGGCACCAGCATGTCCGTGCCCTATGTCACGGCGGCAGCCGTGATGATGCTGGCCATCGACCCCACTCTGGGTGCGGAGGAGATCCGAGAGATTCTCGCAGAGACCGCATATGTTGAAGGTGGTGACTGCCCCGCGGGCGACATGAATCTTGTTGCCGCCCTGGACGAGGTCTTGTTTCGCACGAAAGATGACACGGTATATGATTATGACAACCGTGAATCTGAAAAGAAATACCGTCAGATGCTGAAAGAAAAAATCAGGGCTGCCCGCCGGAGTGCCGTTGCCGACGATCGTTTTACGGAAGATGGCGGCCAAGAGGAAGGCATGACGTACCTGGATCAGCTGAAAGAGGAAATCAGGGCTGCCCGAAAAAGCGCTTTCTGGATGGGTTCGGCCCGGTAAGCCGCTGGCCGCCTGGAAGCCATTCCGGGCGGTTTACGACCTGTCCGCCGGAAAGGCGATCCTTCTGCCCGGAGTCTAACGCTTCGGGCTTTTTTTATGGATGCATTCCGTGGGATGCATGTCTATTATCATTTGTGTGAGCGCTATGGCATCCAGGGCGGTGTCGCTGCATCAAGGGCCGTCCGTATGCATCGCACTCACTGCTATAGTGCTATAGATGTGAACCGCCCTCGGGCTTGCTCCGGAATATCTTCTATGCAATAAGAACTACCACATCACGGGAGTGGCGTTGGGGTGATTCCCGGAACCTATCAGCAAAAAGGCGAATATGGAACCGATGACGGCAATTGTATTGGGGGCGATTCAGGGGTTGACGGAATTTCTGCCGGTGAGCAGTTCGGGGCACCTGGTGCTGTTCCAATATCTTTTCGGTCTCCGGGAGGCGGAGCTCTTTTTCGATATCAGCGTCCATGTAGGAACCCTGGGCGCAGTGGTTATTTTTTTCCGGCGGGAGATCGGCACCATTCTGTTGTCGCTGCTTCGGGCGGCAGCGCGCCTGATGCGAAAGCAGATCTCTTTTGGTGACGCCTGGGCGGAAGCAGATATCCGGCTGGCCATGCTGATTGTGCTGGGATCGGTTCCCACGGCCGTCATCGGGCTTCTTTTTCACCGGATATCCGATCAGCTCTTCTCCTCCGTCGGCCTGGTGGGGGTCACCCTGATCGTGACCGGAACCCTGCTGTGGGGGACCAGGCGCATTGCCAGGCGCGGGCGGGGCATCAACGGATTTTCCGTCCCGAAGGCCGTAGCCATTGGTGCTGTGCAAGGTCTGGCGATCATTCCGGGAATTTCCCGGTCTGGTTCGACCATTGCCGCCGGGCTTTTCCTGGGGTTGGAGAGGGGGATGGCCGCGCGCTTCTCTTTCCTGCTGTCGATTCCGGCGATCATCGGAGCGGAGATTCTGAGCCTGAAGGAGCTGGGGCCTTCCCAGCATGCGGATATGGCGATACTGGCCGGTACGGCCACCGCATTCGTCGTTGGCTATCTTTCCCTGGCCATGCTGATGTATGTTGTCCGGCGCGGCCGCATGCATCTTTTCGCCCCCTACTGCTGGGTGGTTGGCGTCATTGCATTGGCGATTGCGTGGTAGCGCGGTCGGTTCCCGCCGAAGCCAAGAACCCGTGGAGAGCTCAACAGAAAGGAAAATCCATGAATCCTGAAATCTTCAGAGAATATGACATCCGAGGCATCGCCGGCAGGGATATCACGGTGGACGAGGTCCGCCTTCTGGGGCAGGGAATCGGCACCTTCATGCGCCGGAGCGGCTGCCGCCATCTGGCCGTGGGCCGGGACTGCCGGGTATCGTCCGATGCGTTTGCCGAAGCCCTGATCAGGGGGCTGGCCGCCACGGGGTGCCAGGTGACGGATATCGGCGTCTGTCCGACCCCGGTGCTCTATTTTTCGATTCATCACCTTGGCCGGGACGGCGGCGTGATGGTGACCGCCAGCCATAATCCCAAGGCGTACAATGGGTTCAAGATCTGCAAGGGGGTTGACTCCGTGCACGGAGAGGACCTTCAGGCCATCCGTGAGATCGTGGCCTCCGAGCGGTTTGCCCAGGGCGACGGCGCCGTCTCGACAGCAGCGGTGATCTCCGAATATCAGCGCTTCATCGAGGAGAACATCACCCTGGCCCGGCCCCTGAAGGTGGGCATTGACGCGGGAAACGGAACGGCGGGCGTGGTGGCGGCCCCGATCCTCAAGAACCTGAACTGCGAGGTCCATGAACTCTATTGCGAGATGGACGGCACCTTCCCCAACCATGAAGCGGACCCCACCGTCCTCGGCAACATGGAGGATCTCATCACCCTCGTCCGGGAGAAGGGGCTCGACGTCGGCATCGGATACGACGGCGACGGCGACCGCATCGGCGTGGTCGATGAAGCGGGGAAGATTGTCTACGGCGACAAGCTGATGGTCCTTTTCGCCCGTGAAATTCTCTCCAGAAGGCCGGGCGCTGTCTTCATCTCAGAGGTCAAATGCTCCAAGGTCATGTATGACGACATCGAAAAGCATGGTGGGCGGGCCGTCATGTGGAAGACCGGCCATTCGCTGATCAAGGCCAAGATGAAGGCGGAGCGGGCGGCACTGGCCGGCGAGATGAGCGGCCACATGTTCTTCGAAGACCGGTACCTGGGATTCGACGACGCCGTCTATGCCTCCTGCCGCCTCCTCGAGATTCTGGCGGCATCGGGGCGTCGGATTTCCGATCTGCTGTCGGATCTTCCCCGGACCTTTACCACCCCCGAGATTCGGGTCGACTGCCCTGACAACCGGAAATTCGGGCTCGTGGAGAAGGTGACGCGCCATTTCAAAGAGCGGTATGACGTGATCGACATCGACGGGGTGCGCATTCTTTTTGACGACGGCTGGGGGCTGGTGCGGGCCTCCAATACGCAGCCGGCCCTGGTGCTGCGGTTTGAAGCCATGTCCGAGGCGCGACTGGATGAGATCCGGCATCATGTCGAATCCGTTGTGGCGGAAATGGATCGGCGATAGCCCCAATGGCGGGAAGAATGGAGGGACCATGAAATCGATCCTGCGGATCATGATCATTGCCATCATTGCCGGATTGAGCCTCTTTGGATGCTCTGGAAACCGCCCGGAGGGCCTCGAGATCGTGGACGGGCGACTGCCGCCCTGCCCGAACCGTCCCAACTGCGTCTCCAGCCAGTCCGATGATCCGGCCCACCGCATCCCGCCCATCCCGTATGCAGGGGAGCGCGGACAGGCCATGGACCGCCTCGAGGCCGTCATCCGCGGCATGCCCCGTACTGCCATCGTCCGCCGGGACGAGGAATCTCTCCAGGTGGAATTCAAGACCCGGGTGATGGGCTTTGTGGACGATGCGCTGTTTTATTTTGACGACGCCGAAAAGACGATCCATGTCCGTTCGGCGTCCCGCATCGGCTACAGCGACCTCGGCGTCAACCGGAAGCGGATTGAAGAGATCCGGAAGCGGCTCCTGAACCCCCAGTAGCCGGGCAGCCGTCCCGCGGCGGTCCGAATGAGGCCCGGACCCCTTGGGGGCTCGGGCCATGGGAGCGGCTAATTGCCGTTCCGGGCCGCCGCCGGGATCAGCTGGTGGTGCTGGTTGGGCAGGCCCCGGGTCAGCCAGCCGGTGCGGTGGGGCGTGAAGAGTGCGTACAGGCTGATCCAGGAGAGGCCGGCCAGCCAGAACAGGCTGTAGGGGATGGCCCAGAGAAACTTGCTCTCCTTGCGCCGCGACAGGTAGAACAGCCCCGGAATCATGGAGAACAGGACCGCACCGGTGAACATGTTGAAGAAGAACAGCACCGGATAGGCGAACATGATCGTCAGGGACCAGACCTTGAGCATTTCGCCGATGGTCATGCGATGGAGATGGAGCAGCAGGTTGATGCGTGCGCCAAGCGCTGGCGTGCGCCGAAAGCGCTTGAAGATGAACCCGGCCATGACAATGGTTTCCCGCACATTGCTCCGGGCCCAGCGCAGGAACATCTTGGCCAGCCCAACGTAGGCCGTGGGCACCTGGGTATATACGACGGCATTCCTGGCGAAATGGACATGATATCCGAGCTTCAGGATCAGGTTGGTCAGGGCGCGGTCTTCGCCGATATTGGCCGGCTGGCCGAAAAATGTCTGGTGAAGCCATTGGCGCAGCACAGGGGCGACCACGCTGCGCCGATAGGCGGAAAGGGCCCCCGGCGTCGTCATGACCGTGTTGACCCGGCTCTGGGATGCGCGGATAAAGTCGAAGCTGAAGGTGAAGCCGACGTCCAGCATTTTGGGGATGATGCCGGCTGCGGTGTTGAGCACCCGGACGTTCCCCGCCACTCCGCCGACCATGGGGTCGTGAACAAAGGGGCTGACCAGGTGGCGCAGGGTCGATGCGTCGACCTCGGAGTCGCTGTCGATGGTCACCAGGATCTCTCCATGGCTCCGCTGGAAACCTTCATAGAGTGCGCGGCGCTTTCCGCTGTTCTGCTGGAGGCGGATCAGCTGCACCCGGCCCCCCAGCTCTCTTTCGGCCTGCTTCATCCAATGCCAGGTATCATCCCTGCTGCCGTCATCGACGGAGATGATCTGAAGCCGGTCGGCGGGATAGTCGCTGGCGGCGACGCTGCGGAGGGTGTGGAGCACCTGTGCGCCCTCGTTGTAGGCCGGTACGATCACCGAGCAGTGGGGCAGGTCCCGGTCCGGGCAGGGGGCTGCAGGCCGGTAGGTGTAGACCAGGTAGACCCGCCAGACCAGGGCCGCCAGGGCCACCCAAACGGAAATCTGGGCCATGCTGATGGACCAGGAGGTTTCCTGGTGGTATACAAAAATTTCAAGCATTTCCAGGTAGTCGCCCCAGAAAAAGGCACAGACTACCGGCATCGCCACCAGGAGCGCGACGATGAGGCCCTTGGCAAAGCGGCCTGCCGTATTCCCGGAAGGGTCCGGTGGGAAAGGCGGCGGCGCCTGTGATGACAGGATCCCGCTGGATTGCAGATGACGGGTTCCGTTACGATTGATATGAGACTGTTTATGGTCCAAAGAGACACCATCCTTGCATCGTGTTGTTTTCGTTACTGAGCATGTCGCCTGGTACTCGTTGCAGCGCCGCCCCAATTAGATCAACGCCGCCCCAATTAGATCAACTGGGTAAAAGGGCTTTTATTCCTCCTTGCAGCGGAATGACCGCTCGACGTCTGCATTTGAGGAGGGGCGGAGAGAGGGGCGCATATGGCCGGGACGATCGGGTGGGCGAATCTCCTTGCGGCAGGAACCATAAAAAAAAGCCCAGTTTTGAATCAACATGAAAACTGGACTTACCGTTAGCTCGAACATCGCAACAAACCGATGCATTAAATTTTTAATGGAGTTGGTAGCGGGGACAGGATTCGAACCTGTGACCTTCGGGTTATGAGCCCGACGAGCTACCTGGCTGCTCCACCCCGCATCAACAAGACGTTAAGTTAATATACCCGGCGAATAAAGTCAAGCGCATTTTTCAGGATGCTGCGATTTTCCGGAGCATCCCCTGGATGCGCACCTGCTCCGCCTGCCCCTCCGTTCCGGAGCCGCAATGGACACGGAGGCGTTTCGTCCGGCTGGTCTGGCCCGATGCGATGGCGATGGACGATTTCGAAACGCCCAGAATCTTGGAGAAGAATTTGATGCACATCTTGTTCGCAGCGCCTTCCACGGGTGGGGCGGTGAGCTTGACCTTCAGTGCGTCCCCGTGCAGTCCCACAACCATGTTTCGGGAAGATTTGGGCTGAACAAAGACCTTGAATGCGATGCCGGTATCCAGTTCTTCAATGAACATGATCGCCTTTTCTCCGGGTGTCGGCGGCAAATCGTTCGTATCCGGATGTCGGGAATATGGCCATCTCAGGACGCAGAGGGTTATCCAATGCGCTGACCAATGTTCTGGCGGATGTTTTGAATGATTCCCGATGCCGAGACGTTCTCCGTGATCTCCACCAGGGCCACCCGCCCGCCCATCCGGGCCACCTGTTCGTGGCCGATGACGGCTTCGGAGGTGTAGTTGCTGCCCTTGGTCAGGATGTCCGGTCGGACGGCGTCGATCAGCCGGGGCAGCATCTCGGTGGCAAAGACCACCACATAATCCACACTGTCGAGGGCGCTCAGGATCCGAACCCGCTCCCGGGCGCTGATGACGGGCCGCCCTTCCCCCTTGAGCCGCCGCACGGACGCGTCGTCGTCGATGGCCACGATCAGGGCGTCGCCCATCTGCCGGGAGGCGGTGAAGAGCTGGATGTGGCCGGCATGGAGGAGATCGAAGCAGCCATTGGTGAGGACGACCTTCCGGCCGGCGCGCCGCAGCGCGGAAGCGATATTCGCCAGCTCCTCAATGGATTTGTGCTTCCCATGGCCGGCGTCCTGCGTCAATGCGGCGGAAAGTTCGGCCGGTGTGACGGTGGCGGTTCCGACCTTGCCGACGACGATGCCCGCAGCGGTATTGGCCAGCCGCGCCGCCTCCCGGAGGGGGCGTCCCGCGGCGGCGGCAAGGCCGAGCACGGCGATGACCGTATCGCCGGCACCCGAGACATCGAAAACCTGGCGTGCCTCGGCCGGGATGGCGTAAGGCGGCGCGTCCTTCTCGAAGAGGGCCATGCCCGCCGGGCCTCGGGTCACCAGGAGGTACCGAACCCCGGAGACATGAAGGATCCGCTGGGCCGCCTGCGCCAGCGTGGCGTCGTCGGTAATCTCCATGCCGGCGGCCAGGGCCGCCTCCTTCTGGTTCGGGGTCAGCAGGGAAAGGCCGGCGTATTTTGAAAAATCGAGGCCTTTGGGGTCGGCGATAACCATCCTGCCGGAGCTGTCGGCGATCTCCGCCGCGGTGTTGACCAGGGCACGGGTGACGACGCCCTTCCCGTAGTCGGAGATCAGCATGACGTCCGTTTCCGGCAGCTTCCGCCGAATGAAATCCGCCAGCTTCCGGTGGTTTTCATCGGGGATGGCCCGTCGGGTTTCCCGGTCGATGCGGAGAACGTGCTGGTTGGCGGCGATGATCCGGGTCTTGCGCGTGGTTGGCCGAAGGGGGTCGCGGATCACCCCCGAGGTGTCCACCCCCAGCGACTGGAACATGGCCATCATCCGGTCGCCGTCTTCCAGGGTGCCGATGACCCCCGCCACGGCCACCTGCGCCCCCAGCGAGGCCAGATTGTTGACGACGTTGCCGGCGCCGCCGAGGGCGTACTCCTCCCGGTCCACGGTGACAACCTGAACCGGTGCTTCGGGCGAGATACGGTCGACGCTGCCCCATACATATTCGTCGAGCATCAGATCACCCACCACCAGGATCCGGCACGCTCCAAATGCCGACGTATCGAGGGCGATCTCCATCAGGGCGTCTCGAGGAGCCTTTCGATCCATTCCCGCAGGAAGCCGGGGGGGCGGACCACCCGTCCTTCCGGAGTCATGAAGGCGTGCCGGGTCTGGCCGGAGGCCAGGATCAGGCCGTCCGGCTCCCGGCGGATTGCATAGTCGAATTTCATGCCTGCGCGGACACTGGTGTCGAGGCTGGTCTCGATGCGGAGCACGTCATCGTAGTGGGCCGGGGCCAGATATCTGCAGGAGGCTTCGGAGACCGGCAGGACATATCCCCGCGCCTCGATTTCCCGGTAGGAAAGCCCCAGATGCCGAAAGAGGGCCGACCGCCCCATCTCGAAAAAACGGAGATAGTTGGCATAGTAGACCACCCCCATCTGGTCGGTGTCGCCGTAGATCACCCGATAGGTGGTCGCGTGCCTGAGCATCTCTTCAGCCTTCCGCCGCCAGGATCTTCTCGTAGATGGGCTTCAGCTCGTCGTAGCTGGTCGTGACCGGGAATTCGGGAAACTCGTCGACCACGTTCGACGGCGGTCGGTAGAGGATGCCGTGGTCGGCGGCCTTGAGCATGGTGATGTCGTTGTAGGAGTCCCCCATGGCCACGACCCTGTAGTTGAGGCTTTGAAGGGCCTCGACCGATTTCCGTTTGCCGTCGGCTTGGCGAAGCCGGTAGTCCGCCACCGCACCGTCGGGGGCGATGATCAGGGTATTGCAGAACAGGGTCGGCCACCCGAGCTGTGCCATGAGCGGGCCGGCGAACTGGGTGAAGGTGTCCGAGACGACGATCACCGGTGTTCGGGCCCGGAGCCAGTCGAGGAAATCGAGGGCCCCCGGCAGGGGCGCCATGGCAGCGATGACGTCGGTGATGTCCTTGAGCTTCAAACCGTTTGCTTTCAGGATCGAAAGGCGTTTCTGCATGAGGACATCATAGTCGGAAATGTCCCGAGTCGTCAGGCGGAGCTCCTCGATTCCCGTCTTTTCAGCAACGTTGATCCAGATTTCCGGAACAAAGACCCCTTCCAGGTCTGAGCAGACAATATACATGGCATCCCTTTGGTCTATGGCGATAAGATAATGGGCGAAAACCGAGCTGCTGCGCCTCCGCAGGACGTCAGTCCCCGCCGTTTTCGTCTTCGATGCGGATCAGCACCGGCTGGTCGCTGACGATGTCGAGATGGGTGATCTCGGCCAGCGCCTTCTTGACGTGGGCCTCCGTTGCCCGGTGGGTCAGCATCACGATGGGCACCGGCCCTTCGGATTTGCGCCCCTTCTGGTGGACGGAGCGGATGCTGATGCCGTTTTCCCCCAGAATGCCGGAGATCTTGGAGAGAACGCCGGGACGGTCGACGGCTGCAAACCGGAAATAATAATGGGTCGTGATGTCATCCACCGGCATGACCGGGATCTTCCGGATGGCGTCGGGCTGGTAGGAAAAGATGGGGATCCGCCCGGTGGTGCCGGTCATCAGGTTTCTTGCGATGTCCACGATATCCGAGATGACGGCGCTGCCGGTGGGCATCATGCCGGCGCCTCGGCCGTAGAGCATCACCCGGCTGACGGCATCGGCGCTCACCGACACGGCGTTGAGGCTGCCGCTCACGGCGGAGAGGGGGTCGGCAAAAGGGATCATGGTGGGGTGGACCCGGGCTTCGAGGCGGTCGCCGTGGTTCTTGCTGATGGCCAGCAGTTTGATCCGATAGCCGAACTGGCGGGCGAAATCGATATCCAGGGGCGTGATCTGGGTGATC
>CAJXSB010000170.1 GCA_913060435.1 uncultured Desulfococcus sp. | reverse complement strand
ATAGCATCGTGACTGGAGTTCAGACGTGTGCTCTTCCGATCTCAAGCGTCACCGCGCTGCGGGAAAAAAGGCTGGTCGAGAACAGCGAAGAAGGCTTTGTCCGACCGGACGGCCGCGTCGTCTGGCTGAATGTCACCGCCGCCCCGATCCCGCTGGCAAGCCACGGCGTTGTGGTCGCCTACGGCGATATCACCGAGCGCAGACGCCTTGAAAAGGATCTGCACGCCTACCGGAATATTGTCTCCTCCACCGACGATTTCATCTCCCTCGTCGATCCCGAATATGTCTACCGCATCGTCAATGACTCCTACCTGAAGCTGAACCAGATGCGCGCAGAAGAGATCCTCGGCCATACCGTTGGCGAAATCCTCGGGGAGGCCCTTTTCCAGGAAACCCTCAAGAGCCGGCTTGATCGCTGCCTGTCCGGCAAGGTTGTCCGATTCCAGTCGTGGGTCAATTATTTCGGCACCAAACCGCGGTATATGGACTTCACCTATTCCCCCTACCGGGAGGACGGTGCCATCTGCGGGGTTACGGTCAACGGAAGGGACATCACCGAACTGAAGCGCACGGAAGAAGAGCTGAAAGAGTTGAACGCGACCCTGGAGGACCGTATTTTGGAGCGGACGGCCCTTGCCGAACACCGCACGCAGCAGCTTCGATCCCTGGCCATGGAGCTTTCCGCGGCCGAAGAACGGGAACGCCGGCGGCTGGCCGCGGTCCTGCATGACGACCTCCAGCAGCATCTGGCCTATATCAAGGTGAGGGCACGGCTTGCCGCTACACCGCCGGGCGGTGGGATCGACAGTCTCATCCAACATGAATTCGAAGAGATCGAGGGTCTTGTTCAGGAGAGCATCACCAAATGCCGCAACCTCTGCTACGATCTGACGCCGCCGGAGCTCTACCGGGAGGGCCTGGTGGCCGCCCTAGAATGCACCATCGACGATTTTCGGGAGCGCTACGACCTCGACATCGAGCTGACTGCCGATCCCGCCAGCGAACCCGAATCATCGATCCTCTCATCCATGCTCTTCCGGTCGATACGGGAACTCCTCAACAACATCGTCAAACACGCCGGCGCCGGCGCCGCCGAGATCGAAATATCACGCGAAGACGGAGAGATCCGGGTGTGGGTGACCGATGCGGGGATGGGATGCGACCTTGCGGAGGTCCGCGCCCGGCGGGGAGCGGAAGCGGGCTTCGGCCTCTTCAACATCGCCGATCGGATGACCTTCCTGGGCGGTGGGGCGGAATTCACCAGCGCTGAAGGCCAGGGATTCCAGGCCTCGCTGTGGGTCCCGAAGCATTTCGAAATCCCCAGCCAGCCGTCGTCTCCTCCGCTGCTGACGGAAATCCCCCGCTCCGCCGGCGTCGCCACCAAGGCAGCCGCCGCCACGCCCGAGGAGCCCGCCACCATCCGGATCCTGATTGTCGATGACCACGACCTGATGCGCGCAGGCCTGGCGGAGCTGATCCAGGGCCATCCGGATCTCCAGGTCGCAGGCGAGGCTGCCGACGGTGTGGAAGCCGTTCGCCTTGCCTTCGACATCCAGCCGGATGTCATCCTCATGGACGTCTCCATGCCGCGGATGAACGGCATCGACGCTTCGACGGAAATCCTCCGGGCGAATCCCGCCATCCGGATTATCGGCATCAGCATGAACACGGATGCGGCGACCCGACGCAAGATGCGCGAGGCCGGCGCCTGCGCCTTCTTCTCCAAGGCCGGTTCATTCGAGGAACTGATCCTGGAGATCCGCCGGGGGAGAAAGGACCTTCCCTGCGCGGGCTGACATCGCCCGTTCCTCCATCCCGCCATGGCCCACGTCCGCTGTCGTATTGACTTACCCGGTTTCATCCCTAGGTTTTCCATAAAGCATTGGCTAATACACACCAACCTGGCTGCGCCTCTATCGCAGCGTTGAGGAGTACCAACCCAACTGCTTTCCCAACAGGAGGACGCATTGTGATCCTCAAAAGCTTTCGGAAAGAGATCTTCCGCCCTGAGTGCAACCCCGACTTCACATCCCTCCATCTCTATGCACACCTCGACCAGGACATCGGCGCGGTGATTCCGTATCTGAACACAGAACTTGGCGGGTTTCAATGCACCCGGGAGCCGCCGTCGGTCACCTTCAAAAACCGGGGCCGGCTCATTACGGTTCATGCGCGCAAGGTGGCCATCAACTCTCTTCGGGACGAAGAAGAGGCCGATAAGATCATGAACTGGCTCCAAAACCAGATCAACGACGTCTGGTCCCGCCGGAACAAGATCGCCCCCAGCTACGAAACGGCGCAGCGGCCCCAGATCATCGAAATCCTGAAGCGGCTCCCCAGGACCAACTGCAGAAAATGCGGCCTGCCCACCTGCATGGTGTTCGCGGCCCGGGCGGCGGAGGGCATCAAGGGGGCGGACGACTGCCCGGAGCTGAGTTCCTCGTCCCGGGAGACGCTTGCCGCATATCTCGGCGGGTTTCAGTTCGACGTATAGCCCACCGATACATGCCGTAAACACCCTATCTACGATGGACCCGATCCATCATCCATCCAAAAGGAGAACGAAATGAAAGTAAAAATCGACTACGATCTTTGCATGGGGGACCGGAACTGCAACAAGGTCTGCCCCGAGGTATTTCAGTATGACGAAGACCAGCTCATCTCCCGGGTGATCGTCGAGGAGGTCCCCGAACACCTGGAAGACCTCGTCCGCAAGGCGGCGCGCGAGTGTGCGCCCGAGGCGATCGTCATCGAGGACGATGATTAGGGATCGAAGATGGCAACCAGGAGCGGTGACATGACGGCCAGAGATCATCTGCGCCGGGAGCACGGCGACATCATGAAGGCCCTTGCCCGCCTCCAGAAATGGAGCCGGGACCCGGCCGCCCCACGGGATGCGCTCCGGGAGGCCCTTTCGGCGGCCTTCACATTCATGGACGTCTATGTGGATCGATGCCATCACGGGAAGGAGGAAGCGATTCTCTTCCCCGCACTCGAGGCGACCGGCGGGGAGGATCTCGTCCGCCTCACGGCGGAGCTTCGCAGCGAACACGGCCACGCCCGCCTCCTCCTCGACAGCCTCACGGCCGAATGCCGCCGGCCGGACGCCGAATTCCCCGCCGACGGTTTCGCGGACCGTTGCGAAGCGTACATCGCACTCATCCGCGGCCACGTTCGCAAGGAGAACGCCCAGCTCCTGCCGGCCCTGGAACGCACCCTGACCGATGAAGCTCGTGCGATGATCGAAGACGCCTTCGAACGCTTCGACCGGGGGATCGACGGCCTGGAGCGGGTTCGGCGCGCCGCAGGCGTATCCGGCTGAAAGACGTTGCCGCTGCTGCCGAGCGGTCGTTCCAGCCACCGGCATTCCCGGATGCTTCGGGAGATCCTTCCGCTGTGGAAATGCGCGGTGCAAAACGTATCGTCATCACTTGACATTCCTGCCCGGATCAAATAGTCATGACCCAGACAAATTAATCAAAAATATGATTAAAAATCGGACAACCTCATGCATGGAGAATCTTCCGGCGTGACAGACGGCAAAGGGTCAAAAAAAACGGCCGGCGACCCGAAGGGGCATGCCAGGAAGGCCTACGAGGGCATCCGAAGGATGCTGTTTCACAACGAGATCGTCGCCGGCCAGAAAATCGCCTACCGTGACCTGGCCGAACGTCTGGGCATGAGCCAGACGCCCGTGATCCAGGCGCTCAAATGGCTCGAGTTCCAGCAGCTCGTACACCACGTGCCCAATCGCGGCTACTACACGGCGCCCATCCGTCTGCAGGAGGTGGGCGAAATCTACGAGCTGCGGGAACTCATCGAACTCTCCCTCCTGCCCAAGACGATGGCGGCCCTCGACAACGGAAAAATCCGACGTCTCGAGGCGTCGTTCAACGCCCATGCCCGGGCCTCCCGCGAGGTCTATCTTTATGACCGCCTTGAAAGGGACATGCAGTTCCACCTGACCCTGGCATCCCTCTCCGGCGCCGGAGTGCAGCAGAAGGTGCTGGAGGACCTTTTCGACCTGCTCTACCTCAAATACGGCGGCAAGTTCCTCTTCTCCACCCCCATGGCGTCGGCCGACGCCGACCACAGGGCTCTCATCGAACGGATCGCAGCCCGCGACCTCAGCGGCGCCAGAAAAACCCTCGCCCGCCACATCCGCCGGGTTCGGGACCACGTCATCCAGGGCGTCGAAAAGCTGCTGGCGGCGACCCGGCTGTAGCCCCGCGCAGCCATCCGAGATCTGCTTCGGAGAAAACCTCCGTCCATCGGGACAACAAAACTCGAACGCATCAATTCTCCAGGCAACCGATGCATATCCATATCAAATGCATACTTGTATACTGCCATGCTTGAAAAATAAGCAGATTTGTATTAATCAGGTATACAAGACAATACATAGAAAACACGGACGCAAGGGATGAGGCGGGAATGAAAGATGACATCTATGATGCGCTGCGCGAGCGGATCCTCTACATTGAATATGAGCCGGGATGCATCCTGAACGAGCAGAAGCTGGCACAGGAGTTCGGGGTCAGCCGGACCCCGCTGCGCACCGTCCTGTTCCGCCTGGAATGGGAGCACCTGGTCAAAATCCTGCCGCGAACGGGCATCCTGGTGACGGAGCTGGAAATGAACCGGCTGATGGACGTCTACCAGGCGAGGCTGGAAATCGATGAAGTCATCGGCCGCCTGGCAGCCGAGCATTTTGTGCCGGCCTTTCACGGCCGACTGGAGGCCTTCTCGAATGAATGCCGCCGACTGCTGGACCAAAGGGATCCAAAGGCGCTGGCGGCCGTCGACATTGGCATTCATGCGTTATTCCATGAAGCAGCCAACAATCCCTACCTCACGGAAGTGGCCCAGCGCCTGTACGGGCTCACCTTTCGCCTCTGGTATTTCAACATGAAGAAAATGAACAGCGCCGAATGGCGGAGCGAGGTGGTGTCGGTCCAGGAGGAGCTGGGCGACCTCTTCGCCCTTATCGCCCAGAAAGAGCCCGTCGAGGTGGGCCGAGCCCGGAAGCGGCACCTGCTGAAGCACCTCGAGCGCATCCGCTTCAAATTTCTGGGGTTGTCCGCAAACCCGATGCAATGAGGACGGCTCCAGCTCGGCCGGGTGTTGATGCCCGGCGCGGCCGCCGACCATCCTTTTCTGCCGGCACCCTTTTTCAAGAAAGATCGACGACCCTTCCCAGCCCTTTTTCCTCGGCTGCCCGGACTACAGCCGAAGCCGCAGCCGCATCCTGAGCCGCCACGCCCACAGACTTGAAAAAAGTGATCTCTTCGTCGTCTTGCCGCCCCGGCGCGGTCCCGTTGACGATCTCGCCGATTTCGGCGTCGGGCGCTATCCCGGGTATCAGGAGGTCGCCGGCTTCGGCCCGGCAGGCTTCGCGGGAATCGACCACGACCCGGGCCCGCTGGACGGTGACCGCGTCGATCTCCTGCATATCGCGCCGGAAGGAACCGACGCCGGTCACATGGGTGCCCGGCCGCAGGTCATTGCCGTCAAACAACGGCGTGGCGCTGTTGGTGGCGGCAATGACAATGTCCGCCCCACGGACAGCCTCTCGCGCCGTGGCGGAGACATCCACCGCCGGGGCTTCGGGCCAGCCGGCCACCTCCGATGCCAGGCGCTTCCCGGAACGGCCGGACCGGTCGAGGATCATGACGCGCGTGATCTTCCGCACCGACATAACCGCCTGGAGCTGCGCCCTCGCCTGGACCCCGGCGCCGAACATCGCCACGACGGCGGCATCCCCGCGGGAGAGCAGCGCGGCCGCCAGCCCTCCCCCAGCGCCGGTGCGGAGGGCGGTGAGGGCGTCGCCCTCCATGAAGGCCCTGGGCATGCCGGTTTCCGGATCCAGGACGAGGACCGTCGCATTGACCGCCGGCAGCCCCTTGTCCGGGTTGCCGCCGTAGACCGAGACCACCTTGACGGCAAGGCTCTTCGAGGCATGAAGGTAGGCCGGCATCACCAGGGAAACCCCCTTTTCGGTGTCCACCGGCGTCCGCAGCGGCACCGTTGCCCTGCCGGAGCTGAGCTGGCCGAAGGCATCTTTCATGATCTCGATGGCCTCGGCCATGGGCAGGGCCTTTTTGACATCACTTGCGGTGAGAATTCGAATCTTCATTGTATCCTCCTCGACGCATACGCCGTTGCGGCGGTGTTGGCCACGGCTCAGGCCACCAGGGACCGGGCCAGATCCGCGGCCTTTTCTCTGATGTCATCCGGCAGCTCGGACGGCACGCTGCACTCCCCCACGTAGAGCTCACCGGCTTTTTCGGCCATCAGGAAACCGGCGATCCGGTCAAAAGCCGTAAAGAGGCCCTCCGCATTCTGCGAATAGGCGCCCGCGCCGGTGACCAGCAGGCCCACGCGCTTCCCCTCCATCAGGGATGTATGCCCCGGCTGATGGTAGTTGGTGACAAGGGCATAGCTCCGGTCGATCACCGCCTTGATCTGCGTGGTGAACTCCCAGAAATAGACCGGTGACGCATACAGGACCACATCCGAGGCGATCATCTGCGAAAGGACCGCCTCGGCGTCATCCTTCTGGACGCAGGCGATTTCATCGGGCGTCTCCCGGCATTTGGCGCAACCCATGCAGCCCTTGATGGTTTTGCTGTTGAGGTAAATCCGGTCGACCTCATGGCCCATGGATGCCAGGGCCTCTTCCACCCATCCCAGGACGGTGGCGGTATTCCCTTTCTTTTTGGCACTTCCCAGAAGCGTCGTGATCTTCATGCTTGTTTATCTCCTTATTTTGGTGTGACGTTTTTTCTTGACCGTCAGATGTCCATGATGGTCTCGAGGCCCCGCCGCAGCCCTTTGAAGGTGTTCACTTTACGGACGGCCAGCATGGCGCCGTCGACATAGGGCATGGCGCTCGAGCCGGCCTCGTGGCGGATCACGAGCTTCTGGTCCGGCACCCCGAAGATCGCCTCCGCCGAAAGGACATACCCCGGCAGACGCACGGAATGGACCTGGGAGCCGTTCAGCCGGGCGCCGCGGGTCTCTTTGGGGCCGTGGAGCTCCTCCGTCGGGATGTCCAGCGTCGACGCCCGGATCCGGCCGAGCTGGCTGGCAAGCTCCATGGCCGTACCGCTGGGGACGTCCACCTTGCCGGCGCCCGCGTAATCGATGATCTCCCAATGGGGGATGAGCGCGGCGGCCATCCGGGCGAACTTCTGCAGCAGCACCGCCGTCAGGGCAAAATTCCCCGCCGCCAGCACCCCGACGTTATTCTCCTCGGCTCTTATCCGGATCTCTTCGTAGTCTTCATCGCTCAGCCCGGAGGTGCCCACCACGACGTGAACCCCTGCATCCAGCGCCTGGAGGATATTCTGTTTGGCAGCGTCCGGCTTGGTAAACTCGACCATGACGTCGCAGCCCGCCTTCAAGGCGTCACCGACAGATCCTTCAATCAAGACATCAGCGCCGTCCAGCTCCAGCACCTCCCCTAAAGTCTTTCCCTTTGCCGAACGGGAAACGGCGCCGGCAAGCACCATGTCTTCCGCCTCGTGAACGGCCTTGCTCAGCACGGATCCCACCCATCCGGTCACACCTGCGATACAAACCCTGATGGTCATTTCCATGTCTCCTTCCTTCTATCCCTTGATGATCCTGGGAAGGATCATATGGTGCTGGGGACAGATCGATCTGGGGTTCTGGTAGGCCGCGCCGGCAAAGGCCACGAGGTATTTCCGGAGCTCCTTCATCGGCACGATCTCGTCCACGAGCCCGGTCTTGGCGCAGAAGAGCGGCCGGGACTTCTCGTGGTAGTTCCGGGCCAGTTCGTTCATCTTGTCAATGACCGGGGCCAGGGGCTTGCCCGCCTCCTTCTCCTTGACCAGCCGGCGCGAGTAGGTCGCCACGGCGGCGGTTTCGCCGTGCATCACGTAGATTTCGGTGGCGGCAGTGCCAAGGGTGAATGCATTGTGGCGGTTGGCCGTGGGGCCGCCCATGACGTAGTGGGCCGCCGCCGAACCCTTCCTCAGCACGATCAGCATCATGGGCACATCGGTCTGCTGGATCGAATAGATCTGGGACTGGCCCAGCCCCAGGAGTTCGGCCTTCTCGGCGATGTCGCCCACGTCGATGCCCGACGTGTCCTGGAGCCAGACGATGGGGATGCGGTCGCGTCCGCAGAGGGTGATGAATTCGTTCATCTTGATCAGGCCCTGCCGGTAAAGCTTGCCGCCGAAGCCGGGATAGTCGGCGTATTCCGGGTAGTCCTTGCCGAGATAACCCTGGCGGTTGCCGATGCAGGCGACGAGAAAGCCGTCGATCTTGCAGAGCCCGGTATAGACCTCGGGCCCGTAGTCGGGGCGGAACTCCATATGTTCGCCCCCGTCCACCAGCCGGGCCAGCACCTCGTCAAAATGATAGACCTTCTTGGGATCCAGGGGCAGGAGACGGTAGATGTCATCCTGAGGGAATTTGGGATCCTTGGGTTCGGCCACGCGGTAGAATTTCGGATGGTACGCCGGCATCTCCGCCATGTACTCCTTCAGGCCGTCCAGAACCCCTTTCTCTTCTTCGTAAACATATCTGAAAAAACCGGTCTCATCGTAGTGGATCTTGACGGATCCCGGCGGTTTGGCCTTGAAATGCCTGGCTTTTTCAATGATGGCCTCGGCGGTCTCTTCGTCGAAATGCCCCTTGGGCGCCATGCCGCTGACGATGCCCGCCCCGCCGACGGCAATGTTGCAGTTTTTGTGGGCAAAAAGAATGGTGGGGCTGATGCTCTGATACCCGCCGCCCGCAGGATTGGTCCCGTAGATCCCGGCCAGCACCGGGATGCCGAGCTGCTCCAGTTCAGCGTGCCGGAAAAAGGGCGTGCCGGCCCCCCGGCGGTTGGCGTAGAACTTTTCCTGCTCGGTGAGCTTGGCGCCGCTGCAGTTCACCAGCCAGACCAGGGGAATGTTGAGCCGCTTGGCCAGATCGGTGACCCGCAGGATGTTTTCGGACTGCCCGGCCAGCCAGGCGCCGGCCATGACCTTGTTGTCAAAGCCGATGACCACCGCCCACTTGCCGGAAATCCTGGCCAGTCCGTCGACCACGTTGGTGACGCCCTCTTCATTGTCCGCCGGATTGTAGAGGGTGTGCAGGGGACACCAGGTCCCGGGATCGACGAGGTATTCCAGGCGCTGCCAGACGGTCATCTGGCCCCGGGCATTGATTTTTTCGGTTGGAAGGCCGGCGTTTTTCACCCGCTCGACCTCGGCCCCGATCTCCGCCTC
>CAJXSB010000169.1 GCA_913060435.1 uncultured Desulfococcus sp. | reverse complement strand
CGCCGCCTTTACGGAAATCATGGGGGTCACCTCCGAGCAGATCCGGGGGAAAACCGTCCAGGACCTGTGGCCCGGCGAACAGGCCGGCATCTACCATCGGAAGGATCTCGAACTGCTGGAGAACCCGCAGCGCCAGGTCTATGAATTCGAGGTGAAGGACAAGCAGGGACGAATCCGGCCCGTCGTGTACTACAAGAACATTTTCCGCGCCGGAAACGGGGACGTCGCCGGGATTGTGGGCGGCTTCGCCGACATCAACGATATCCGCAATGCCAAGGAGGCCCACCAGGCCCTGTTTTCCATGTCCCTGGACATGCTCTGCATTGTCGACATCAACAACGCCCGTTTTCTCAACGTCAATCCAGCATTCACGGCCACCCTCGGCTACAGCGAAGCGGAACTCCTTTCAGCGCCGTTCACCGATTTCATCCACCCCGAAGATATCGAGCCCACCCGAAACGTCATCGAGCAGCGGCTGAAAAACGGCGAGAAAGTCATCAATTTCAAAAACCGCTACCGCTGCAGGAGCGGCGGGTATCGCTGCCTCAACTGGGTATCCCATCCGGTGCCCGAGGATGGGGTGGCCTATGCGGTAGCCCACGATGTCACCGAGGAAATTCACGCCTATGAAACCCTGCGCAGCCAGCGCAACCTGCTCAACAGCCTGTTCGACAACCTTCCGATGGGGATCACGATCTGGGGCAGTGACGGGCAGCTGCTCATGGTGAACAAGGGGTTTACCGACATCACCGGCTACACCGTGGACGACATCACGGATGTGGACATCTGGTTCACCAGGGCCTATCCGGACCCGGCCTACCGCCGCATGGTGATCGATGACTGGCGGGCGGCACAATCATCCAACAGCGCCTCGCGGGAGTTCAAGGTGGTCTGCCGGGACGGCACGGTCAAGGAGATGGCGTTCCACGCCACGTTTCTGAAAGACGGCCGCGCCCTGGTAACCCTGGCCGACATCACCGACCGCCGAAGGGCGATAGCGGAACGGGAGGCCTCCCACCAACTGTTGCAGAGCGTCCTGGATGCCGTACCCGATCTTCTGGTTGTGGTCGACCGGGACTTCCGTATTCGATACAGCAACAACAAGGGGCACGGTCTCATCCAGCCGCTTAAAGGAACGCTGAGCCACACCTGCTACGGCCGGTTCAAACGGCGGGATACCCCATGCGAAGACTGCAGCGCCGAATCGGTCTTCGCCGACGGGAAGCGGATCGAAAGGGAGATGACCAACCCCGCTGACGGCCGGATCCGGGAGGTGCGCGCCTTTCCCATTTTCGACGCCGACGGCCGCGTGAGCAGCGTGGTCGAACATGTCCGGGACATCACGGAGATCCGGCAGGCCCAGGAGGAGATCCGCCGGCGTCGGCAGTTCCTAGAATCAGTGCTCTACCACGCGCCTGACGCCATTATCACCCTCGACAAACATCACCGTGTAATCGACTGGAACCCCGGTGCCGTCAAGATGTTCGGCTACACGTCGGCGGAGACGATCGGCATCCAGCTCGACGACCTGGTGGCCCGCCGCCAGCATCACGCCGAAGCGAGCGGGAAGACCGCCCAGGTCCTGTCCGGACGGCGCGTCGAGGCCTTCGAAACCGTGCGCTATCGAAAAGACGGCACCCCCATCCACGTCATCGCAGCAGGCTCTCCGATCATGATCAAGGGCGAGCTGAAAGGGGTTGTCGCCGTCTACACCGACATCACCGACCGGGTGCGCAACGAGAAGACCCTTCGGACATCCCACAATCGGTTTATCACCGTGCTGGACAGCATCGACGCCACGATCTACGTCGCGGACATGGAGACCCATGAAATCCTTTTCATGAACAAAAACATGATCCAGACCTTCGGCGGCGACCTGACCGGAAAGGCCTGCTGGAAGGCGTTCCGAAAAGCGTCCTCACCCTGCCCGGACTGCACCAACGACCGCCTGGTCGACGAAAACGGCCGCCCCACCGGCGTTGTCGTCTGGCAGGGGCAAAATCCGCTGACGGCCAAATGGTACATCAACTACGACCGCGCCATCGAGTGGATCGACGGACGAATCGTCCGGCTCCAGATCGCCACCGACATCACCGAATACAAAAGGCTGGAGGATGCGCTTCAGAAAGCCCAGCGGATGGAAGCCATCGGAACGCTTGCCAGCGGCATCGCCCACGACTTCAACAACCTGCTCCAGGGCATCCAGGGGCGCACCTCCCTGATCGCCATCGACCTGCCCCCCGATCATCCCCATGCGGGGCACACCGCCGCCATCGAGGAGCACATCCGAAGCGCCGTGAACTTGACCAAGCAGCTGCTCGGTATTGTCCGGGGCGGAAAGTACGAGGTCACGCCGGTCGACATCAACGCCCTCGTCGAAACCAGCGCGGCCCTGTTCGGCCGGACCCGAAAGCAGATTCGCATATCGACGAAGACGGCGCCTGGGCCCCTGGTGGTCGAGGCCGACAAGCGGCAGATCGAACAGGCATTGCTGAACATCTACATCAATGCCTGGCAGGCGATGCCCGACGGCGGCGACCTGTATATCGAAACCGGCTCGGTGGAGCTGGATGGTGACGCCTGCAGGGCCTATCAGATTCCGCCGGGGCCATACGTGGAGATCACCCTGACCGATTCGGGCGTCGGCATGTCCGAGGATGTCCGTCAGAAGGTCTTCGACCCCTTTTTCACGACCAAAACCAAGGGCCGCGGGACCGGGCTCGGGCTGGCGTCCGCATACGGCATTGTCCGGAACCATGGCGGCGTCATTACGGTGCACAGCGAAGCGGGCCATGGAAGCACCTTCAAGATCTACCTGCCCGGCTCCGGTAAAAGCATCGTACCCGAATCGCCGATGGAGAAAAGGCCGGTCGGCGGCACCGAAACCATTCTGGTAATCGACGACGAGACCATCATCACCGATGTTGCCGAAGCCCTCCTGAAAAACCTGGGCTACCAGGTGGTCGTGGTCAACGACGGCGCAGCGGGCGCCGAGGTAGTGAAGCGCATGGGGAACAGGATCGACCTGGTCCTCCTGGACATGATCATGCCGGGGATGGACGGCGGAAAGACATTCGACCGAATCCGGGAGATCCAGCCTTCACTGCCGGTCATCCTATCGAGCGGCTATTCCATCAACGGCCTGGCGGCGAGCATCATGGAGCGCGGATGCAGCGGCTTCATTCAGAAGCCTTTCAACGTTTCGGAGCTGGCGCAAAAAATCAGGGAAGTCCTGGATCAGGGAAAGGCACCCTCTAAGGTGTGAAGCTCTGCCGGAGAAGTTTCGAAGAATGGATGCCTTCCGCCGCTTGGCATCGCCTCCCCACACAAAATTTTAACACAATCGTAATCCTCCGCTAACAATCCCTGGTTAAAAGAAATTTAACATTTTCTTTTGCAGCAAACAACAATTTCCGCATGGCAACGCCGATACCGCCACGATATGGTTCCCGCTCATGAAATGGATACGAGGTGTTCTCCGGCTTATAAAACTCGAAAGTTGACGAAACATATTATCATTGCTCATCACAAGGAGGTTCAGCATGCAAGCGAAACACAACCGAAACATCCGGATCAGCATTCTGCTCATCACCACGCTTCTGGTGGGTGGCCTGCTGATTTCGGCGCTGCCGGCTGCCGCTGCGGACACCCCGAAATACGTGTTTCTGTTCATCGGAGACGGGATGGGGCTGCCCCAGAAGATGGCGGCGGAGCAGTACACCGGCAAAAAGCTCCTTATCGACACCCTGCCGGCCCAGGGCATTACCACCACCCACGCCGCGGACCGGTTCATCACCGGGTCGGCGGCGTCCTCCACCGCCATGGCCTGCGGCATGAAAACCAATATCGGATTCGTGGGAATGGACCCGCAGCTCAAGGCCCTCAAGACCATCGCCGAAATGGCCAAGGAAAAGGGCATGAAGGTGGGCATCGTCTCCAGTGTATCCATTGACCACGCCACTCCCGCCGCATTCTACGCACACGTTCCCAAGCGCGGACAATACTACGATATCGACGTGGCCCTGGCCAACAGCGGCTTCGACTATTTCGGCGGCGGCGGCCTGAAGGATCCTGCCAATAAACGCGACAACAGCAAGAATTTTGTGGGCGACGCCCTGGAATTGGCCAAACAGAACGGCTACACCGTCGTCACGCAGAAGTCGGACTTCATGGCCCTTGCACCGTCGGCCGGCAAGGTACTGGCCGTCAATGACTGGCTCCAGGACAGCGGTGCCCTGCCGTATGCCATGGACAGCCGGGAGGAGGACATCACCCTGGCGGAATTCACTGCCAAAGGCATCGCGCTGCTCGACAATGAAAACGGCTTTTTCATGATGGTGGAAGGCGGCAAGATCGACTGGGCATGCCACGCCAACGACGGCACGGCCTCCATTCAGGACACCCTGGCGTTTGACGACGCCGTGAAGCAGGCATATGCATTCTACCAGGCACATCCGGAGGAGACGCTGATCGTCGTTACCGGCGACCACGAGTGCGGCGGGCTCACCCTGGGATTCGCCGGCACCAAGTATGCCACCAACTTCCAGGTATTGAGCGCACAGACGGTCTCCTTCCAGAAGTTCGACGACGAGATCCTGGCGGCGTTCCGGAAGCGGGAATCCGAAAAGACCTTCACCAGCATGAAGCCGCTCATCACCCAGTATTTCGGCCTGAAATTCGACGCCGATCCTTCCGATCCGATGGCCCTCAAGGACCATGAAGTGATCAAGCTCATGCAGGCATTCGAACGCACCATGTCGGGAGATGTCGAAAAGTCGAAAGATCCGGACACTTATCTGCTTTATGGCGGCTACGACCCCCTGACCGTGACCCTGACGCATATTCTGAACCAGAAAGCCGGAATGGGCTGGACCTCCTACAAGCATACCGGCGTCCCGGTCGCCACCTCGGCTGCAGGCGTCCAGGAAACGCTGTTCAACGGATACTATGACAACACCGACATCGCCCTGAAGATCATGTCCATCATGAATTGGGGCGACACGCCGCAGTATGCCTCCCATGAGGAGAAAGCCCTGCGTGTGGCGGACGCCAATTGACGTAGACGTTTTTCAAGGTCGTATTACGGAAATCCAGGCGGTGGGAGGCGTTGGCTTCCCACCGCGGTTTTTTTGACAAAAACAGCGTGGTCCCATGAATTCCCTCAAAAGACCGATACACCGCGACGCCCTCCTGGCCCTTGTTTTCCTGGTGCTGTCGGTGGGCATCTACTTCCTGCCGACCGGGTTCGAGGCGAATATCCAGTCCAACGCCGTTCGCTGCCGCGGCAGGGTGGTATCCGTTGACGACAGCCAGATCCAGCAGATGGGGATGGTCAAATCCGGCGACCAGGGGGTGGTTCTTCGGCTGCTGGACGGCCCCTTCGAAGGCCGCATGATTCAGGGCAGCAACCCGCTGCTGGGCCAGATGGACCGCGACAAGATTTTCCGGCCCGGCGATGACGCCCTGGTGGTCCTCTCCCTGGATGAGAACGGCGAGATCATATTCGTCAATCCCCAGGCGCACTACCGCCTGGGCCTGGAGGCCCTTCTGCTGTCGCTTTTCGCCCTTCTGCTGATCGCCTACGGCGGCTGGACCGGGATCAAGTCCCTGCTCTCCTTTCTTTTGGCAGCCCTGGTGCTCTGGAAGCTTCTGGTTCCGGCGCTGCTCAAGGGATGGCATCCGGTTTTTATCTCCCTGGGGCTGGTGGCCTTCCTGTCCGCCGCCATCATTTTCCTGGTCGCGGGCCTCAACCGCAAGGGGCTGGTGGCCTTTCTGGGAGCCTTCCTCGGGGTGCTGACCAGCTGCGCCATGGCCGTCATCTTCACGCAGGCATTTCACATCCACGGGGCCGTCATGCCGTTTGCCGAAACCCTGCTCTATTCGGGCTTCGGCCACCTGAACCTTTCCCAGGTCTACATCGCCGCCGTCTTTATTGCCAGCTCGGGGGCCGTCATGGACCTCGCCATGGATGTGGCCGCCAGCATGAATGAATTGGCCGCCCAGCACCCCGATATCGGCCGCAGAGCCCTGGTCCAATCGGGCTTCAATGTCGGGCGGGCGGTGGTCGGCACCATGACAACGACATTGCTGCTGGCCTATTCCGGAGGATATATCACCCTGCTCATGGCCTTCATGGCCCAGGGTGTCCCGCTGGTCAACACCTTCAACTTCATCTATGTGGCCGCCGAAATTCTAAAGACCATCGTCGGCAGCTTCGGGCTGGTGACCGTCGCGCCGTTTACCGCGCTGGTCGGCGGATTGATTCTGGCGCCGGCAGGGGCGCCTGTGCCCCTGGCGAAGAAGCGGTAAGCCTCCTTCCTATTCCCCGCGGAGAGCCTGTGTGAAAATTGGCTTGACTCCCGGCATTTCCATATCTACCTTCACATTACTAAAAATAATATTTTGTCATTGATAATGAAATCTCCGGATCTCGGCGGAATGCGGCCGATGCAAACGATCCTGCACGTTCCCATCCGCCGGCCCAATGCCACCATGGATCGTAAAGGAGATATGGATCATGAACACAACCCTTTTTAAAAGAAATATATGGAAGCATAAAATCACCAACCTGCTGCATTCCTTTGCCCTGCTGGCCGGCATGGGATCCCTGCTTGGCCTGCTGGGCTGGTTCTTTGCCGGCCCCGCAGGAATATCCTGGGCGATCATCCTTACTGTGGCAAGCCTCATGATCAGTGCACGCTGGTCCCCACGGATCATCCTGCGGTGGTATGCCGCCACGGCCCTGTCGCCCCGGACAGCGCCGGCGCTCTATTCCACGGTCGGACAACTGGCGAAACAGGCCGGGTTGCCCAAGATGCCGACCTTGTATTATGTTCCGACACGGGTGCCCAACGCCTTTACCACCGGCAGCCGCAGCAACGCCGTCATCGCCGTCACGGAAGGACTGCTCAAATCCTTGAACCACCGGGAATTGACCGGCGTCATCGCCCATGAGATCGGACACTTGAAAAACAATGACCTATGGCTCATGAACCTCTCGGATACCATCAGCCGCGTCACCGCGCTTCTCGCCTTGATCGGCCAGTGCCTCCTGTTCCTGAGCCTGCCGCTTCTGCTGGCATCGGGTCTTCATGTATCCTGGGCCGTCCTCCTGCTGTTGATGCTGGCGCCGGCGGCAGCGTCACTATTGCAGCTGGCGCTTTCCCGCAGCCGGGAATTCGATGCCGACCTGGCGGCGGCGGCCCTCACCGGCGATCCGGCGGGGCTGGCCGCTGCGCTCTCGAAGATGGAGCGCCTTCGTCAGGGATGGCTGAAAAGGCTTTTTCTTCCCGGGCGGCGCGCATCCCAGCCATCGGTGCTGCGTTCGCATCCCGAAACCCGGGAGCGAGTCGAGCGGCTGCTGGCGCTTGCGGCGGAGCCCCATTTTCAGCAGCCGGCACCTTCCCTTGCAACGCGGACGATGGATGCTTCGGCACCGCCGGTTCATCTGCGAAGGAGGCATCCCAGATGGCATTTCGGCGGCATCGGGACCGGATGATTGGGGGTGGGAGGCGTCGCGAATCGAAAAACAGCACCCTCCCATCGGCAGCATCCTGCAGATGGACGGTTACCGGCTGCATTATATCGATGAAGGCAGGGGGCCGGCAGCGGGTCTCATTCATGGATCGACGACGACGCTGCGCGATTTTGCCGCCAGCATATTCGAGCCCCTGAGCCGCGGCTGCCGCGTCGTGGCGTTCGACCGTCCGGGGCACGGCTACTCCACTTACCCCGAACGATTCTGGATGGATCCGCAGGAACAGGCGGCAGCCATCCATGATGGCCTGAACAGAATCGGCATTCACCGATCCATCTGGGTCGGCCATTCCTGGGCAGGGGTCGTCGTCATGGCGGGCCTGCTGGAATATCCCAAGGATGTCACGGGCCCGCCTGATCTGGGATTTCGCCCTGAAAAAAGGTGATAATCACTTGATCTGTCCCATAGATCTGCGTTTATGATGGGACTGGATCCATTTCTCGGACCGGCGTATGGAGGAGCGCGCATGATATTCACCAGGATGGATACAGCATCCCGCAAGGCAAAAGCCCGCTGTTTTCAGGGCTGTCTGTCGGTGCTTCTGGCGGCCGGCCTGATCTTCGGTTGTTCGGCGCCGAAACCCCTGACCCTGATGCCGACGCCGGTGGTCTATCAAAACGCCGCGGTCGACCCGTTCGGCCATCTGACGCTGGAACACAGGACGACGATCACGCATGTGTTCTACGCCACCAACCGGGCCCCCCGGACCCTGGATAAAGAACTGAATTACGGCAATATGCGGGACTCCGCCATCCACCTGGGCGAAGCGGCCGTCCGGATGGGGGATCCAAAGACCGAATGGGAGGACCTGCTGGCATCCTCCCTGGGCCCGCCCCCGCTCGTCCCGGTGCCGCTGACCCTCGAATCCGTCTCCGAAGCCGCCCGGATCCCACTGGATCCCGCCCCCCTGGATGACCGCCTGACGCCCGGGCAGCAGAAATTTTTCGATGCGATCAATACCGCGCTCGACCGGGCGGTCGACAAAGAAATCATGGTCTACGTGCACGGCACAAAGGTCGACTTTGCCAACGCCGCCATCCTCACCGCCGAGATCGACCATTTCGCCGGAAGGGACTTCGTGGGGGTGGCCTTTTCCTGGCCCTCCCATCAAAACATTCTCCTCTATCTGACCGGCATCGACGTCCGGCGGGCGCTGAACTCCAGTCCCGCCCTGAAACGCCTGCTCATGCTTCTGGCCGACCACACCCGGGCGGAGCATATCAACCTCCTCGCCTACAGCGCCGGCGGCAAGGTCGCCTCCAAGGCGCTTTTTGAACTGCGCCGCACCTTTCCCGACCTGGATGCCGACGCGCTGCGGCCACGGCTGCAGGAAATCCTGGACCGGGGCATCCACAGCCTGGCCGTCGTGTTCATGCATGCCTATGCCTGGCCGGAACACGAACTGGCCGTCGGACGCCTGGCCGAAGCGATGGGCTTCAACCAGATTTCCCTCTCCTCACAGGTGATGCCCATGGTCAAACTGGTGGCCCGCGGCGACACGACCATGACCGACGCCTACCTCAATCCGCACATCCAGACCTATCTGAACAGTTTCCGCCAGGGATTCGACGGCGGGCTTGCCGATACCGACCTGCTTTTCATGCAATCCGACGGCGGCCTGGCCCGGGCCGATGATTTTACCGGCAGCCGCGCCATTTTATCCGGACCGGCCGGCGGGGTGGTGGGCTACGCCATGACCACCTTCAGCCCAAAAGAG
>CAJXSB010000168.1 GCA_913060435.1 uncultured Desulfococcus sp. | reverse complement strand
CTTTCATCGAGGATCGTCTCGCGCGCCACTGCATGAACCTTGAGGCTACAGCCAGTCGCCGATGACCAGAAACGGCGCCCAGATGCCGGGATGGCTGAACTGCGGTTCTGCCATCACCTTTCGCTGCGCCCGCTGCAGGGCCGAAGCCTTGGTCGCGTCCGGCGATGCCAGATGCCGGTAAAATTCCTGGACCAGCAGGGATGAAGCCTCGTCATCTGTCTCCCACAGCGTGGCCAGCGCGCTTCTGGCACCGGCCTTCAGCGCAACGCCGGCAAGCCCGAATGCCGAACGTTCATCGCCCAGGGCCGTTTCGCAGGCGCTCAGGGTCAGGAGATCCACCTGCTGCCCCAGCACCTCTCCGATTCGGATCAGGGCATCCAGCTGGTTCATGGTCAGCCGGCCGTCATAGGTCATCAGGAAAGATTCATCGGCGTTGTTGCCGAAAACAGCATGGGTCGCCATATGAACGATGTCATAGGCATGCTGCTTGAGCTCCGCCGCCAGTGCGCTTCTGGTAAATGCTTCATCCAGCAGAATCTTGCCACCCAGCAGCGATTGAATGCCCGAAAGCTCTCCTGGCACGTAGGCGAGGGGTGCAAATCCGCCCGCTTCCCCCGAGAGCCCGTTGAGCAGGGCCTGGGGCGACCCGCCGGCATCTCCGTCGTCCGCACCGACGTCCGTCAGGCGGAGGGCCGGCACCACACCGACGGCATAGCGCTCGATCAAATATCGACGCCCGTCGTGGAGCGTCGAGAATGGAATCAGCCGAAGCGGTCCGTCCGGTACGATGACCAGCGTGTCAATGCCGCGGGCCGTCAATGCGCCCTCGATCGGACGGATCAGCCAGTCATAAAGGGTCCGGGCATCCGCCATGAACCCGTCGTCCAGGATTTCCAGCGACTCCCGGAACCGACGGCAAACCTCCCGGACCCGGACAGCGGGCACCGGCACCCGCACCTGTTCGGCCCGGTCCGAAAACCGCATCAGGAGCACCAGATCCGCTTCCAGGGCTATAGGATAGATCAGGCCTGTACGTTCTGGAATGCGTTCCGCTGAAAGCTCCCCCGCCGGGATCCGGGAAGCGACGCACTCGTCCTGAAAATAATCCTGCAGCTCCACCGCTTTGAGCCGCTCCATGGTCTCCCACGCCTCTTCGATTCTTGCGTCATCGGCCAGGAGCAGGTCGGCCAGTTCAATATAAACCGGCCGCACATGATCATCAAATGTTTTTTTCCGGTCCCTCGTGCCGTTGAAGTATTCCCATCGAATGGGATTTAAGACATCAATGGCCGACCGGTACCAGAATATTGCGGCCTCGTGCGCCGCCATTGCCCGGGACAGGCGCCCCATCTGCCAGTGCCAGCGATACAGGAGCTCCGGATAGTACCCCGCTTCCGCGCTCATGATCGCCGCGCGGGTATGCCGCAGCGCGGCATCGTAGCGGCCCTCCACCGCATCGAGCCGCCCCTGACGTCCCAGGGCCGTGGAGAGGATACGATCGTTTCCGAGATCCCGGCCGGCGGCCATCGCCCTGGTATAGGCCGACGCCGCGGGCGCCGTGCCGCCTTGATCCAGGCTTCCGGCAAGCTGCTCCCGCAGCATGGCCAGGGATATCCAGCTGGCCGCCGCCGTGTAGGTTCCCGCATCGGGCGGCAGGAGCGCCTCGGCCCGGCCAAGCAGCGCCAGGGCCTCCGGGCCGCGGCCTGCGGCAATGCGGGCACGCGCCTTGTTCATCAGGAGAACCGCTTTGAGATTCTCCACGGCGGGGAGGCCTGCAAGACTGGCCAGGCCGCGGTCATAGGCCGAAGCGGCGGCGTCGAGGCTGTCGCCCGCCGCCCGAACGTTGCCCAGCTGGTTGTACGCCCCCGCAACCATCCGCGGATCCCTTGACCTTTCCGCAGCGGCAAGCGCCCGTTTCTGGTATTCAATGGCGCCCATCCGGTTGCCGAGGCAGAGATAGAGATCGGCCATGGCGTTCAGAAAAAGGGCCTGCAGGGCGTCGTCAGCCCCGTCCTCGACCGCGGGCTCCGCGTCGAACAGGGCAGCTAACGCACCCCTGTAATGCCCGAGCGCCGCAAACGCCCTTGCAGCGGCGGCCGCATGGAGCGGATCGCGGGTCTTCCCCGAAAGGCGTTCCACGACCCCGGCAAAATCCCCCCGGTGCAGCAGGGCGGCGCAATCATCGTCTATCGATTCGCCCCGACGCTCCAGGCAGCGGGGGATAAGGACAGGGCCGGACGGCAGCCAGTCGTCGAAGGACTGGGGCATTCCGTCCCGGGCCTCTCGATGGACGAACCGGCTCATGCGGGCGGCGGGCTGAACAGCACACGGATTTTTGACCCATCGGCTGGCATCCAGGTAATTGGACGGCAGCACCGTCAATCCGCCGATCAAGTCCAGGTACGGCGCCGTAATCTGGATCGTGCCGTCGTTGCCCCGCTGGGAGGTCGCCTCGACCACACTGTCTGCAGACTGGAAATAGTTCTCCGTTGTAATGAAGATGGCGCCGCCGTCCCCTTCGTCGGCATTGGCCGTCACCGTGCTCCGGTTCAGCACCACATATTTCGGCGTGCCGGCGGACCCGACATCACCGATGCGGATGTCCCCCCCGTCTCCCTGGCCCATCTTGACGCTGGTGGAGATCCCGCTGTCGAGGAGATAGACGCCGGTTCCCGCCCCTACGGAGATCCGCCCGCCGCCGCCGCTCACCGCCTCTGTCGTGAGGGCCGCACCGCCGGTGAGCTGAACGGTATCATCCGCGACAACCGAGATGGCGCCGGCATCGCCGCCCCCGCTTTCCGCGGTGCTGTCCGAAGAGAGAGCCGCCCCCCCGTCCATTTCGAACTGTCCCGCCTGGACTGCGATGTCACCCGCCGGAGCACCCCCCAGGGTCTCGGTCCGAATGGCTGCGTCATCCTTGACAACGACCCGGCCCGATGCCGCCACACGAATGGTGCCGGCGGCGCCGCTGTCACGCGTCGCGGAGAGATTGGAGGCGAGGCTAGAGGAAGAGACCACCGCGGCCGCTTCGAGCAGCACCTCCTCCGCAGCCAGTTCAATCAGGCCCCCCGGCCCGGAAGCTTCGGTTTCGGTTCTGACGGCGGCATCCCCCGCAAGGTGGATCAGCCGTCCGGCGGCAATGGAGACCTTTCCGGCGGCACCGCTCCCCCGGGTAAAAGCGCGGATGTCCGCCCCCGTATCGAGGTGCACCTCATCCCCGGATATGGCCACATTGCCGGCATCGCCGGTCCCCGTCGTAAAGGTGTTGATCTGGGCGTCGGCAATGGCGACCCCATTGTCGGCATGCAGGGAGACATTGCCGGCATTGCCCGTCGACTGCTCCCGGGATTCGCTCTGAATGAGGGTCCCGCCCCCCAGGTCGATGTCCCGGGCCGCAACCGAGAGCTCACCGGCATCGCCCGAGGCCTGCACCCCGAAGGACCCGACCCGGATCACCGCGCCGGATGCATCCACCGATTCCCGTGCCTCGATGCGGATGTCCGCTCCGTTCGCCCGCCCGAAGGTGTCGGTCGAGAGGAGGGCGCCGTTTTTCAGCGCCACGCGCTCCGCCTGGATGTCGATGACGCCGGTGGGCTGAATGTCCGTGGAAAACGGGGTGTCCGCGATGAGTTCGCTGTTGTCCACCACAAAACGCCCGCCCCGGATGAAGATGCTGCCGGTGCTGACGCTGATCCCCGAAGGCCGTCCCTGGTCATTGCCGGATATCTCTATGTCAGCCATGCTCCCGAAGGAGGATGTATCGAGGCCGTCCGGGCCCGGAACCGCCTCCCCCGCCGATGCCACCGCCGCCATGTCCAGGCGGCCGCCGTCGATGGTGATCTGGGCATTGTTTTCCACGATCAGGTCGCCGCCCACGAGGGAGACGGCATTGCCGAGGGATTCGAGGCTGCTGCCGTCGACGGTGATCGACGCCGCCTCTCCCCCGAGAAAGCCGAAGGCCGAAGGCGGCGCCGAAGAGAAGGATTCCCCCGCCACCGGCAGAGAATACCAGCGCTCCGCATCCCCCATCCGAAGATAGTCCGCCGTCGATGCATGAAAAGCACCGTCCACATCCAGGGCGGCGTCGGGCCCGAAGAGGATGCCCGCCGGATTTACGAGGTAGAGGGCGGCGCCCGGAATCGTGGACCGCAGCAGCCCGTCGATGGTGGAGAGGCTGCCGCCGGTCACCCGTGAAATGATGTTGTCCACCGAGGATGGTCCGCTGAACACGGCGCTCTCGCCCGTATCGATATTGAACTGCTGGAAGCTGTGAAACAGGTTGGCGCCCGCCAGGTCTCCATACTCCGGACGGATATCGTAGTCCGGACCCCGCAGGGAGACCGCACCCGCCCCGCCGGTGGTGCCGTCGGTGACCACCTCGGCCCAGAGGGGGGTCGCCGCCAGCAGCACCGCCGGCACCAAGACCCATAGCAGAAACTTTTGCATGATATCCCTGCTTTCCATCAGATCGTTTTTCCCATGCACCGTTCCGGCGGTCCCGGCGTCACGGCGCCGCAACGGGGGCGTAGCGGACGATCCGCCCCCCCTCGCCGACGGCGAAGAGATCCATCGCTTCACCGGTCCCGGCAGGCCCCCACACGGCGCACAGGGATGCAACGCCGCCGGAGGCCTCCATGGGCTGCCATCCAGCGCCGTCGTAGTGGAGGATCACGCCGTCATAGCCCACGGCAAACACGTCGTCCGGTGCGCTGCCCCAGACGTCGTCGAGGAAAAGCACCGGCCGGACTGCGCCGCTCTCCATCGGGCGCCAGGCGTTTCCGTCGAAGTGGAGAATCGTCCCGAAGGCGCCCACGGCGAAGACATCACGCCCCGAGCTGCCCCAGACGCCGTAGAGGTGGGCCGTGGTGCCGCTCTCCATGGGCCGCCATGCAGCGCCGTCGTAATGGACGATGGCGCCGTTGTAGCCCACGGCGAAAACGTCGTCTTCCGCCCCACCCCAGACCGCCTTGAGATCCGGGAGGTGCCCTTCGGCCCCGTTCATCTCCCGCCATTCATTCCCGTCATACCCCAGGATGACCCCGTCGCCGACAGCGAAAACCCGCCTGGAAGAGACGCCCCAGATGTCATAGAGATGCCGATCGGTCCCGCTCTCCTGCACGGAAAAGGAAGTTCCCCCGTCGGAATGGAGAATCAGCCCGCCGGCGCCGACAGCAAAGATGTCCGAGGCCGAACTGCCCCAGACCGCCTCCAGCTGAAGGGTCTCTCCCAGGTCAAGGGAGATGTCGGTCCAGCCGTCATCGTCCCGGCGAAGGATCGTCCCCCGCCAGCCCACGGCATAGACGGTCCGGGCATCCGCCCCCCAGATGCCTTTAAGATGATTTTCCGTCACGGATCCGGCCTCCTGCCAGGCAACCGCCTCCGCCAGCGTCAGTTCGGCTGCATCCGGCGCACCGAGGGCGGCGCCCCCGCCCGGATTTTTCAGGAGGAGGCGGATCGACTCCGCCCCTTCCGCCCAGTCGTCCACCGCCAGGGGGATGATGACGACATTCTCCGATTCACCGTCCTCGAACACCAGGGTTTCCGAGACGGCGCTGTAGTCGACGCCCGCTGTGGCGCTGCCGTCCAGGGTCTCGATGTCAACGGTGATCCGACCGCTGGAGCTCTCCTCCCGGCGCACCGAGACGGCGGCGGCGCCCGATGCTTCCCGCGCCATGAACTGTTCCGCGGCAAAGCAGAGAACCCCCGGATCGTTGTCGATCACCTCGACGCTTTCCGACGCAGGCGCCCAGTCCGTCGCCGAAGCCGACACCGTCACCATCCGGTCGCCGTTGATCAGCGCGTCGTCGGCCACGGCGATGTCAAAGTCGACGTCCATCCGCCCGGCGGGAATCGTGACGGCAGCCGGGACCACAAGCTGCCCGGCTGGATCTGCGGCCAGAGAGACGCTCAGGTCCGATGTCCATATGCCGGGGATGGCCACCCGGCCGGCCCCGGAAAGCGCGCCGTCGTGCTCGCGCACCGTATCCGGCAGCGAAAGCGCCAGCACCATGGTCTCATTGTCCGACACCGTCAACGCCTTCCGGTCGCTCCCCCATCCGTCCACCGCGGCGGTGATCTCCACGGATCGTTCGCCGTCAAACACCTGGTTGTCCACGACGGTGATGTCGAATGCGGCATCTGTTTCGCCCTGGGGAATGACGGCTGTAGCCGGCACCCGGATCATTGCCGGATCCGTTGACGCCAAAGCGATGGTGGCCTCCCGTTCCACGGGCCGATCGACCTCTATCCGGCAGGCCCCGCCGTCAGGGCTCGCTCCCTCCGGCACCGTTTCCGGCAGGATCAGGCGCAGGGCGGCCGACTCGTTGTCCGCCACCGACACGAATGCCGTGCCGAGGCTGTGGCCGGGAAGCGCCGCGGTCACGGCCACCCGCTGGTGCCCGTCCAGGAGCGCGTCGTCACCGATGGTCAGGTCGAAGGCGGCGGCGAGGGCGCCGGCGGGAAGGATGACCGTCTTTGGCACGATGATCTCCGCCGGATCGTGGGAGGTCAGGGTCACCACCCGATCCGCCGTCGACGCCTGGTCTACGAACACTTCCCCCTGGCCGGCCATGAGGCCGTCGCCCTCAACGGCCCGCGCGGGCAGCCGGATGCCGACATCCGTATAGCGGAGAATGAAATGCTGCCGCCCCACCACAAAGACCGACCGGCCGCGTCCCCAGACGCCTTTACACACGGCATTGGGCGCTGCCATGCTGATCCACTCGGCGCCGTCATAATGGAGGATCCTTCCAACGGATCCCACCACAAATACATCACTTTCAGACCGGCCCCATACTCCGCGAAAGGTAATTTTTTTGTCGGTTGCTACGAGATCCCAATGAAATCCGTCATAATGAAGAACCATGCCGGCGTGGCCCACGGCATAGACGTCGGAAGGGGCGCTTCCCCAGACGGCATAGAGATGCCTCGTGGCGTCGCTCTCCATGGGCTGCCACCCGATGCCGTCGTAATGGAGGATCAGGCCGCTGCGCCCCACGGCAAACCCCGTCCATCCCGCAGCGCCGTCGGTGACGCCGTCGGGAGCGGGGGCAATCCAGACCCCGTAGAGGTCCGCTTCTGTTCCGGAGACCATGGGGCGCCACTGCATCCCGTCAAAAAGGAGGATGGTGCCGTCGTCGCCCACCGCGACAAGATGCAGCCCTTCTTCCGTTGTACAGCCGGAGACGCCGTTGAGGTCTGCATAGGTGGGCGCGGAGGATTTCCGCCACCGGTAGCCGTCATAGGCCAGGATCGTCCCGACGTCGCCCACGGCGAACATCCGGTCGGCGGCGTATCCCCAGACGCCGTTCATGTCCGGATAGAATCCGGTTTCCACAGCGTTCCAGGCATTGCCGTCATGCTCCAGGATGGTGCCCGTGCTGCCCGCGATGAAGGCGTGGGTGCCGGTGTCCAGCTCTGAGTCGGCACCCCCGACATCCTCAAAATCGATATCCGGCGCTTTGCTCGTCTGCCAGTCGGCGCCGTCGAATCGGAGGATCAGGCCCTCACTGGCCACCGCGAAGACCGTCGCCGGACCAGTGCCGCTGCAGGCGCCCCAGACGCCCCAGAGGCTCTCCTCGGCGCCGCTCTCCATGGTGCGCCAGACCTCGCCGTCATATCGGAGTACCACGCCTTTTCTCCCGACGGCATAGATGTCGGCTCCGTCGCATCCCCACAGGCCGTAGAGGTGGTCCGAAACGCCGCTGTCCATGGCCGTCCACGCGGCGCCGTCATACGCGAGAATCACCCCATCCCTGCCGGCGGCAAAGACCTGATCACCCGCGGTTCCCCATACGCCGTAGAGGGTCTCCTCGGTGCCACTGTCCATCTCATGCCATTCGAGGCCGTTGAAATGGAGGATACTCCCTTCGCTTCCAACGGCAAAGATATCGTTCTCCGACACCCCCCAGATACGCTCCAGCTCATGCACATGGCGATGGATTTCCCGCCATTCGCTCCCGTCGTAGTGGAGGATCAGGCCGCCGTCGCTCGACGAACCGCCCACGGCGTAGACACTGGTTCCCGACACGCCCCAGACGCTGTTGAGCGTGTCGAATATGCCGCCGGTCATCTCTCGCCATGCAGTGCCGTCATGGTGAAGGACAGCGCCGGCCCCGGCAGAATTGCCGCCCACCGCGAAGATGTCCTCTGACGACGCCCCCCACACCCCATACAGGGTGTAGTCCGAGGGGCTGTCCATATATCGCCAGGCCTCACCATTATAGTGGAATATGGCGCCATTGGCGCCGACAGCGTAGGCATTGTCGCCCGAAAGCCCCCAGATGTCCCGGAAAACGCCGGTGCCTCGCTGGACAAAATTCCAGACCCCGTCCCCGTCCACCACGTCGATCGACACTGCATCGCCCCGGAAACCGGGGGATGCCGCGGAAATCTGGACCGGCTGGGTATTGTCGAGGAGAAAGTCCCCCACCGGCATGATGTCGAATGCCGCCGACGTCTCCCCGGCGGGAATGGTAACCCCTGCCGGCACCGTCAGTTCGGCGGTGTCGTCGGAAGCGAGGATCACCGGCACATCCTCGGGGAACGGCACCGGGACGGACACCCGGCCCGCTCCGGCCAGGATCCCGTCGTCTTCCCGGACCAGCGGCGGCGCTGCAAGGGTCAGTCCGTAGCGGTCGTCGTCCAGGACGACAATGGACGCCGCGCCTCCTTCCCATCCGGCCACCCGGGCCGTCACCACCGCCGTCTCCGGCGCATCGATCTCCGGATCGTCGGTTGTGCGGATGTCGAAAACCGCATGGTCCTGGCCGGCGGGGATCACCACCGAAGGCGGCACCACGGCTGCAGCGGGGTTGTCGGATGCCATGGAGACGGTGACGTCCCGCACCGCCGCGATACTCATCCGCACCCGTCCCTGTCCCGACAGGTCCGCCCCCTCAAAGGCTTCCCCCGGGAGATCCACGGAGAGGGCTGCAGTCTCGTTGTCCACCACCGCCATCCGTACCGCCGCGGGGAGGAGCCCGGCGGCGGCGGCCGATACCTTCGGCCACCGGGTGCCGTCGGCCATGCCGTTGTCCCGGAGCGTGAGCGAAACGGCGACGGACGTCTGCCCCGCAGGCAGCGTGACGGCCTGGGGAACCCCCAGCTCGGTCGCACGGTCGCTCTGCAGGGAGACCGCAAGGTCCGAGGACCGGGGCGATGGGATGGCGACGATTCCCGCCACCGAGCCCGCCCCCTCACCCGCCTCACCCGGCAGGCGGAGGGAGAGGGCGGCGGCCCGGTGCACCGCACCATCGC